>DATENM010000128.1 GCA_035275065.1 Blastocatellia bacterium | reverse complement strand
GACATCCTTTACAGATCGTTATCATGACATCCTTTACAGTTGATGAGGTAGTCTGCAGCGCCGGGAGGAGCTGCCGATGCCTTGGAGAACTAAGAGCGTCATGGATGAACGAGTGGAGTTTGTGCTGCGCGCGCGTGACGGAGAAGAGACGCTGGCGGTGCTGTGTCGGGAGTATGGAATCAGCCGGCCGACTGGTTATTTATGGCTGCAGCGTTATCGGGAAGTGGGGAGTGTAAACGGGTTGGCGGAACATTCGCGGCGGCCGCTGCAGTCACCGCGGCGCACGGCGGCAGTGATCGCGACAGCGGTGCTGGCGGTGCGAGATGAGAAAGGCTGGGGTGGGCCCAAGATTGCGAAGGTGCTGGCCAGGCGCGGGCTGGCGGTGGCTCCGGCCACGGCGCAACGGATCCTGAAGCGCGCTGGTCGAGTGGTAAAGCCGGAGGTAAACAAGACGTGGACTCGGTTTGCCCGAGAGCAATGTAATGAATTGGCGCAAATGGATTTCAAGGGTGAATACACCCTGCCGGCGGAAAAGTGTTATCCGCTCTCACTGTTGGATGATTGCAGTCGTTATTTACACGGGCTGTGGCCCCTGAACAGTACTGGGGGTGCTGGCGTCAAGCAGTCGTTAGAAGGCCAATTTCGCGAGCATGGGGTGCCGCTTTCGATCCTGGTGGACCATGGCACGCCCTGGTTCAGTACTACGAATGCCCATGGTTTGACATGGGTGTCAGTCTGGCTGCTCAAGCAAGGAGTAGTGTTGCGGTACTCGGGCGTGGGCCATCCGCAGACGCAAGGCAAAGTGGAGCGGTTTCATCAAACTTTGAAAGGGCGCACAAAACATCGGGGAGCACCGACAACGATGGGTGAATGGGAGCGTTGGGCGCAGGAGTTTCGCCAGGAATACAACTATGAACGTCCGCATGAAGCGTTGGGGATGAAGACACCCGGCGAGGTTTACCAGGCCGTGAACCTGCGTATTTATCAAGAGCAACCGCGGGCATGGGAATATACCGGGGGAATGGTCAAACGCCTCAACACGCAAGGCTTACTCTATTACCGGCAGCAAACATACTTTGTCAGTGAAGCACTGGCTACGGAGTATGTACGTGTAGATGAGCTTGACGGAAAGTTGTTGGTGACCTTCCGTCATATGACAGTGCGCGAAATCGAGGTTCGCACCGGCAGGAGCAC
>DATENM010000127.1 GCA_035275065.1 Blastocatellia bacterium | reverse complement strand
AATCCAGGCGTTGCCAATCGGCGAGGAGCAGCTCGCGGTACTGCAATTCGGCCTGCCACTCCTGGCGCCAGTCGGCGCGCAGCCGGCGCGGCACGATCAGGCCGACGAGCGCGATCAAGCGCAGGTGCGGCTTACCGAAAAGGCGTTTGCAGCGAGCGAGCAAGGTCACCGATACGACCTCGGGCGCGAGAGAATTGTCGGGCACACTTCTATAGAATCCTATCTAGTCAGAATTCTACATAGGGTAGCCCGAACGGTCAAGCGGCTTCTTTGGCGCGGGCCGGGCTGCGGTCGGCCAGTGGCGCGGCAGCGCCCCGGCGACCGGGCAGGGCAGGGGCGCGGCGGACGACTGTCGGCTTTGCGGCCTTGACACTGGCTCGGCTTCAAGATCATGCTGTCGCCTTCTCACCCGTTCGGGTTAATCCTGGTATATCGCGCACATTCTCTATTTTATCAGGATGCGTGGTCAGATCGTTCAGCCTGCGCCCGATTATTGGCAAGCGAAACCACGGCCGCAAATGGCTAATGAGCCGGGCGCGGCAATTCGTGGCAAAGCCAGCCGGGTGGCGCGTTCAAAGAAGATGGATACGAAACCCTCAACCCTGATTCCCAGCGGCATCGAGCCGGTTGATAAATTACTGGGCGGCCTCGAAAGCGGCCAACTGTACCTGGTTCACGGCGAGGGCGCGGGCAAGTCGCTGTTCGGCATCAAGTTCCTGATCGAAGGGCTCAAGCGCGGCGAGCACGGCGCGCTGGTCATCCGCTATTCGCCCGAAGACGCCGTGCGCCGCTTTGCGCGCCTCGGCTACGATTGCCTCGAAGACGTTTACAGCGGGCGACTGGTCATCCTCGAATACTCGGACGACATCATTCAGCAGGTTTCGCGGCTGCGCGAGATGACGCCGGTGCTGCGCGAGCTGGAATGGCTGCTCGGCGAAACCAAGCCGCAACGGTTGATCTTTGACCCGGTCACCAGCCTGATTGCCGGCGTCGGCAATCTGCAATCACGCGCCGGCGAGTTTACCGCATGGTCGCGCTCGTTCGGCGCGACGGTCGTCTACATCGCCAACGGTGACGCCGACGTGGTCGAAGCCGTCAAGCCGCAGACGGCGGAAGTCGTGCGCTTCGAAGTTAAAGACATCGGCGAGCGCGCCGCGCGCTTCATCAATTTTGAGAAGACGGGCATCGCCGACCAGCCGATTGAAGTAGACCCTTCACGCGGCATCTTTTTGCTCGACCGCGGACGCGGCCCCGATCATTTCTTCTCGATCTTCCAGGCGACGCCGCCGGCATCCAGCGAGGCGACGCCTGAAGAAAAGCCCGCCGCGCCAATCGCGCCGCCGGTTTCAGAGGCCACCGCGCCGCCTGTCGAAACCAGCGCGCCGGAGCCGGCGATTGAATCTCCGGCGCTCGGCAAGCTGAGCGATTTCGACCTCGACAAGTTGCTTGAGCCGTTCGCCGAGATGGCGAGAACCGCCACGCCTGCGACGACGGAGGCGGCAGAGAGCGCGCCGCCAGCCGAGCCAACGCCACGCGCCGCGGGCGCGCCGTCTGAGTCACAAACGACCGCGCCGCAAACTGCCGTGCCACAAGCCGACGTGCCGCAAGTTGATGCGCCGCAAGTTGATGCGCCGCAAACTGCCGCGCCGCGGGCCGATACGCCGCGGGCCGCAGACAGCCAGACTCTACCGCAAACGGCGGACACGACACCGCTGCCGCCCGCTGTGCCGCCTGTCGCCGTTGCGCCCCCGGCGCAAGCCGTGAGCGATGCGCCAGCCGATCTCTTCGCTGATCTGATTGACGAATTATCCAGGTCCGAGTCACCGCTCGACATCGAAGTACCTGAAGCGGCGGCGACTCAGTCTGCCGGCCAGCCCCCAGCCCCCACGCTGCCGGCGGGCCCGGACCCGCGCGCCACCGGCGAGCTGACTTATCCGCCGGCGGCCTTGTCTGACGACGAATCAACGACTGCCGACGGAGCCGCGTCTGCCGACGAGCCCGCGCCGGCGATAGACGAAACGCCTGCCATAGATACTGCGGTTGCAAGCGCCCCCGCCGCATCGCCGCCGATGCCGCATCGCCGCGCTGCCGACCTCAAGCTCGATTCGGCCATCGCCGCGCACGCCACCGAAGCGCTGTTGCGCCCGCCTGACGCGCCGAGCGAGCCGCCTGCCGAAGCGATTGCCGTCGAGCCGGTTGCTGTCGAGCCGGTTGCCGTAGCCGCCGAGCCGGTTGCGGTCCAGCCGAAAGATTGCAAAGTGCTGGTCATCGATGATGACCTGGCCTCGTGTGCCCAGGTCGCGCAGACGCTCGACAGCTACACCCTCGATATCGTTCACGACGGCATGAGCGGGCTGGCCAGGCTGATCTCTTATAAGCCCGATCTCGTCGTCCTGAGCCTCGACTTGCCGATCATTGACGGCTTCAAGGTGCTGGAGCATATTCGCCAGGGCTTGAACGTGCCGGTTATTCTGACCACGGCCACGCGGATGCGCGCCGGTGATCGCGTGCTGGCGGCAGAGCTGGGCGCAGACTACTACCTGGCGAAGCCTTACAGCGTGAATGAGCTGCGCCACAAAGCGCGGCAGTTGATTGCGCGCTATCGCGGCATCAACTCGTGGATCGCGGGCGCGGCAGCGACGCCGCAGACCGCCGAGCCGGTCACAGAACCACGACCCGAGCCGATGGGCGCTCCCGCCGCGGTTGATCACTTCACCTCTTACCAGCAGTTCACCGCGCAGGTCGAAGAGCGTGTGCGCGCGACAATGGAAAACAACGCCACCTTTGCTATCGTCGGCTGCCGCGTTCCGCAGATGACCGCCAAGGGCGGGCACGTCGCCTTGCGGCTGTATGATCTGGTGCGGCGGCTGGTGCGCGAGAACGATCTGCTGTCAACCAACCCGCGCAATGACATTGTGATCTTACTGACCGACGCCAATGCCAACGGCGCGCGGGCCTTCATCAGCCGCCTGCGCGAGCGCGTCGTCAACGACCTGCACCAGGAGCCGGGCATCTGGCTGCGCAGCTTCCCCGACCTTGAAGAAGCGGCGGGCGCCAAAGACTGGACCTACCATTCGGGCAACGGCGGCAGCGCCAGCCGCCGCGCCAGCGACCGTTCCGCGGCCTCTGATGCCGCGCACCCCGAAGACCGCACCGAAGCGCCTCCCCGTGATTCCTCCGAGACGCGGTGAGCCGAGCCCGCGCCGCCAAATCTTAACGGCCGCCTTGACCTCCCTGACTACCCTATGTAGAATCCTGACTAGGTAGAATTCTATCTGCGAAATCTCTAAGGAGCAGGCAATGGGCAAAGGCTTCCTCACGCACGCGACGGCGATTATCTTGCAAGCGGTCGCCAACGATTATCTCTACGGCTTCGACATCATTGACATCACGGGGCTGCCCGGCGGCACCGTCTACCCGGCGTTGCGCCGCCTGGAAGAGGCAGGCTACCTCGCCTCCAAATGGGAAAAGCCGGCGCTCGCGCAGCAGCAACAGCGCCCGCCGCGTAAGTACTACGAGCTGACCCGCGAAGGCCGCGAGGCGCTGGCTGAAGCCGTCAAACGTTTTCGCCTGCTCGAACTGGCGCAGCCCCGGCGTGCCCGCCAACCGCGCCCCTCGCGTGCCTGAGGTTGTTCGCCGTGTCGTTGCTCGCCCGCTGCAAACATTTTTTCGGTAAGCCGCACCTGCGCTTGATCGCGCTCGTCGGCCTGATCGTGCCGCGCCGGCTGCGCGCCGACTGGCGCCAGGAGTGGCAGGCCGAATTGCAGTACCGCGAGCTGCTCCTCGCCGATTGGCAACGCCTGGATT
>DATENM010000126.1 GCA_035275065.1 Blastocatellia bacterium | reverse complement strand
CGGATAGGTAAAGAGTAAGAAAGCGTTAGGTGAGAGGAAGTAAACCTACAAGTTGCGCCTAACAACGACATGCACCGGAGCGCGGCGAGCGAGTCTCTCATCACTCATCCAATGCACCATGCCGCGCCCGGTGATGTGTGTTCGTTAGACGCCCTATCGTATCGGGAGAGCGAACATGGAGGTAAGAAGACTGGGAAGCGGCGACGAATCGCTCGCCTATGACACCATCGTGGCACTCAAGATCACAGATAGCCGATTGCGGCGTAACCTGACTGCTGATTACTTGCGCCATTTTCTTACCCGACCGGAGAATTACCTGATCCTCGCCACAGAGGGGGGCGAGCCGATTGGCTATTTAGTGGCATACCAATTGGATCGGGTTGACCGTGACCAGGCGATGATGTTCTTCTACGAGATCAGTGTCGCCGAGACGCAGCGTCGGCGTGGGGCAGGGGCGGCGATGATCAACCTGCTCAAGAGGTATTGCCAGCAGCAGGGAGTAATGAAGATGTGGGTTCACACTAACAGGTCCAACTCGGCGGCGATGCGGTTGTATGAAACGACAGGCGGCGAAGCGGAGGCGAGCGGCGACGAGGTGACGTTTTTGTACAGGGGCGTCTAACAACGGCATGCAGCGGAGGCCGCGAAGCGGGGTTCTCATCATACATTGTGAGGCCGTTCACGGCCCCGCTGATGCGTGTTCGTTGGGCGTCTCCGCAGTGCTTATGGTAAATTATCTTCGGCAGACCAGAATTGGAGAAAAGGCTATGTCATCTTTACCGAAAACCCGACTCACTCCTGAAGAATACCTCGCTATTGATCGCCAATCCGAGTACAAGAATGAATACTTTAATGGCGAAATCTTTGCGATGACGGGGGCAAGTCGCAAACATAACTTGATCTCGGTAAATGTAGCTTCATCAATAAACAACCAACTCACTGATAGGGATTGCGAAGTATATGCTAGTGATATGCGAGTCAACGTCAATCCGACAGGGCTGTATACATATCCAGATGTTGTTATCGTATGTGGGGAGCCTGAATTCGAAGACAAAGAGATAGACACACTCCTTAACCCAACCGTAATAGTAGAGGTCTTGTCAAAGACAACTGAAGGGTATGATCGGGGCGATAAGTTTGAGCATTACCGTTCGATTGGATCGTTGTCCGAGGTCGTGCTCATAGCTCAAGATAAGCATCACGTTGAGCACTACAGGAGGCAGGAGGGTGGCCAGTGGGTATTAACCGAAACTAACAGCCTGCAAGACAGAATTAAGCTGACGTCGATCAATTGTGAACTTGCTCTGAGCGACATTTATAAGAAAGTCTCCATAGCGTAACCTTCGTGAGCAGCCGTCCAACAAGGCGTTGCACCGGAGCCGCCGAAGCGCCGTTCCCGTGGATCAGCCAATGCCGCTCGGCGGCCCGGTGAACGCGGGCGTTGGGCGCCTTTCCCGCCGCCGCTGACAAGCGTGATGGTGCTGGCCACACGATGAGCTCGCTACGCTTTCGTTTCTTATTCAACCGCGCCCGATCCTGGCGGCCATCGCCAGGCGAAGCGCCGATGAGTGCCGGCCAA
>DATENM010000125.1 GCA_035275065.1 Blastocatellia bacterium | reverse complement strand
TCATTCCACCCCGCAAAGGCGCTCAACTCTGGCAAGACGACTACCTCAAAGACCGCAACCGCAACTTGCGCGGTGTCCGCCGGCAAGGTCTTGCCGGCTGGAAGCGGGGCAGTGGTTATCACACTCGCTCGCTAGTCGAGATCGCCTTCTTCCGCCTCAAGACGATCTTCTCAGATAGGCTACGCTCGCGCCGGGATGACAATCAGACGACAGAAGCGATGATCAGGTGTGTGGCTTTGAATCGGATGACCAGCCTGGGCATGCCAGACAGCTATCGAATCTGAAGCAAAGCCAGCATTGAGGCGCTAGCCTGCTTACGCTTCTGATTTATTCAACAAAGCCTGCGTTTTAAGCAGAGGAGAGCTTCTCTTTCTTACTGCCTGCACCTTTTAATCTTCTGCCCCTACTGCCGCTTACCTCTTACGCCCACTGCTTAACTTTTTTTGTCATTCGGCTTCCTTTGTTTTTGCTCAGGTCTGGTTTGCTTTCGAAGCTTCCACGAGTTTATGTATCTTGTCGGATAGTTCCCCGTCATCTATTTCTTTTCGCCGGGTGAGCATTGTAAAACCTTCCATGTCATTCAACAATTGAAAACAGTCACCCTCTTTAGACAAGAATAAGGGTGAAAGGTCTCGGATCGGATCTGGAATATGACTTTGATCGGCCCCCCTAGCCAAAAGAGGACAAGTCCAGACCTGTTGCCCCCAGGCAGAGCCCAGCTCAAAAGCCACGTAACTTGATGCAAGCGTATCGGTGGTCAAAATTCCGAATACCACTTCAGCATCGGTTATCTCATCTCGAAGACGATTTGACGTGTTCTCGCCAACTGGGAGCCGGTATGGTCGCACTGAGGTACAGCGGATGTCATGCCTGTCAATATTAAAATAGGTCTTAATACATTCGATCAAGGCTCTGACTATCTCTTCATCCTTATGTCGATGACTGATAAATATCTTCGGCCTCCCCTGCTTCCGAAGATTACGATACTCAAGGTGTTTCTTGATGGAGCTATCGAGTTTCTCAGAGAGGGTCCTGAGAGTCATTGGGTCTGTATTAGGTATATACTCGATTCTCAAATCTTGAATGAATGGCGGTGTCTCTACATTACCAATTACAACAGGGAGCAGGCTGAGCTTAGGCGTGGCTCGGACAACCCCTACCTCAGCGGGAACGAATTGGGACTTGTGCGTGTTTTCCGTCCAAAGCACCAGAACGACGTCCGAGGACAAGAGGGCTCCCATGAGTTGATCTCGCCATGCTGCTCCGATAGGGAGTTCTTGATCGAATCTAACTTTGTGTCCTTTTTCCTCTAGCAGAGGAACCAGATCATTTACGATATGTTTGTCTTCACTCTTATAGGAAACGTAGATGGTAGCCATTTCACTCTCCTTAATTTTAGTAGCACCTAACGCTCGCGTTCAGCGGGGCCGTGAACGGCATTGAAAGTATGTTTAAGAACTATGCTGCACGGCCTCCGCTGCAACGCCTTGTTAGACGCACTTTCAATTACCACAAGAGCTGCACATTGTAGCTTGAGAATGCAGGGTCTACACTCACCAGTGTCGCCCCCTCTATGTTTGCTTGAGCTATCAACAATCGATCAAACGGATCTTTATGATGTGCGGGTAGATTGTTCAAGCTGAGGACGTGAGCCAGTTTTACCGGTAAAACCTGCATGCTGTTTGCCTGTTGCTGTGTTTTAATCAACTCTTCTATCGGACGGTTAATCTTTAGCTTCCCCAATTGCATCTTAATCTGCATCTCCCACACGCTGACTACACTCAGGATCAGCATATTGCTACTATCCTGGCACGCGGCGGCCACCTTTTCGGAGAGTTTTTCCGGCTCATTCGCCCACCAGATGAAGGTATGGGTATCAAGAAGCAGCTTCATACTGCTCCTGTCCAGAATGCTTCAGGTAGGGGATCGTCGAAGTCTTCGCTGGTCCAGATTTCGCCCCGATTTAGTCCAGGCGTGCGAAATTGCTTCGACTCTGAAATAGGGATTAGACGGGCTAAAGGCCTGTCGTCTTCAGTAAGGATTATTTCATTACCTTCGAGAGCCAAAGACACAAGTTCTGAAAGAGTCGCCTTCTCATCATGTATATCTACCGTTTTGCTGCTCATAGAGGAATTCTATTATGGGCCTATCAGAATGCAAGTGGAACAGAACGCCTGTGCGTCTAACGCTCGACATTACCGGGCCGCCGAGTGGCAAGGGCTGATCCACGGGAACGGCGCGGCGGCGGCTCCGGTGCATGTCCTTGTTAGACGCGGTCGCACGTCATTCAAGGTATTTCCCCTCTCCCCATTGCATCGGAAGTCGTAAACTACTGCTGATCAGTCCTTCTCTTATTGAGAATTCGCTCAAAGGGTATCGAATGGCCTCGATGCTTCCGTCTGGGAAATAGATTAGGCCCCCTCCTGTTGGTAGGCCTATGCCCGCCGCAGAACCATTCAGCAATTCTATCGCTTCTCGAAGACTTTCCCATGCCTGCCCCTCTTCATGCGCGCCGATCATAAAAGGAACTAACTTGAACGTTTCGATCAGTTGATTCCGTGAGTCTGTTTGCACCAATCCGAATGAGCCAAGTTGTACAGCGCCAGCGGAGATGCCTATCAAGATTGCTCCCTCATAGTACCTTTTGACGATTAATGCGGCTAATCCAGTCTCACTAAATACCCTCCAGCCCCTGCCAACATCGCCTCCGGCTAAGACAATGACATCGGCCTCGTTCATGAATGATTCATCAACGGGTGTAAAAGATGAAGGGATCATTCGACGGTCGCGGATCCCGATGCTATCCATAGCGGCCTCAAAAATTGAATAGAATTGAGGTTCATCCCCGTTGGAAGCTCCGATATATGCAGCCCTTGGCGCCACAGGCACGATCCGCTCTCTCACCGTGTTAAGAAAGGGCGTCCCCTTGTGGGACCAAAATAGAAGTTGGCTATCAGCAAAAAGGTAAATGGGGCGCAAAGGCATATCCATAATCAATAGCTTATAAAAGTTGGTATCTGCTGACCTTAATCCACGCAACGGATATGAGAGTTCCGCGTCTAACGCTCGCGTTCAGCGGGGCCGCGAACGACATAGAAAATATCCATGAGAAATTCGCTGCGCGGCCTCCGCTGCAACGCCTTGTTAGATGCGGCTTGAAATGCGGAGACTTATTTATGCCAATTCTCTACGTGTAACCCAGTGATTCGCCTAAAATGATCTTCGTTATTGGTTACGACGCCAAAGCCATTCACTAACGCTGTCGCTGCAATCAGAATGTCCGCATCTCCGATTAGCTCGCCTCGCTTGTATAAATCCGCATAGATTGCTGCTGCCTGCACTATCACCTCATCGGTTATTGATAGAATCTCGTTCTTCTCGCAGAATTGCTCAAACCTCGCTTCCTGTTGAGATGCTCCTTTTGCCCTCAGGCCGCGGAGTATCTCGTAGCGCGTTATAATTGAGATAGTGAGCTGGCCATACTGAACCAAGTATGCCCTGGACTTTGCAATGACATCAGGGTTCCTCCGCATCAATGTAGAGAGAATATCCGTATCGAGAATGACTTGGGATAAGCTCATAGAGCATGTCTATCGGGGAAGAAGTCTCTTCGGTCTAATGCGATACGCTCAATCTCATCGATCTCTTTATCCGAGAGGCCATCGAATACCTGTGTCGCTAAGTCAATCAAGTCCTCTTGTGCTTCGGCAGGAGCTTCTACAATCAATTTGACGCGCTGGCCCTGTACAAAGGGTAGGGCCGGGTTATTTACTGGTTTGAAGCTTCCGTTTTCGAAAACCGCATCTATAGTTTGCCTCATGACGAACTCTGATTACCTCCTTTCAATCCATTGTCCGCGCCCGCTGAGGAGTTTGCAAGCATCTAACGACAGCGTTCAGCGGGGTCGCGAACGGCACTCAAAGAAACCATAAGAACTGCGCTCCACGGCCTTCGCTGCAACGCCTTGTTAGACGCCTTTGTGCGGCAGAGCCACTTTCCCGCAGGTTACTACAATTGTGGCTTAGCTCGTGATCTTATTATATGAATCTTACGCTTATCAATTATGCGAATGCCGGGAAGCTTCGTCGCATCATTGCCTATAATCCTCAACGCTGGTTGATAGATCTGCTTTAAACGGCCCTCTTGAATATCTGAGGTTGAGAGGCTGTCAATCGATCTCAACCACTCCTTTACGGTAATTGATTGGGGCAGAGCCTTGGCTGCATAGTAGCTAATGACACCCCGATCAACTAAATGGCTATTTTCAGTGAAACGATAATTATTTGCTCTGCACATTAGTTCGGCACCTTCGGGCGCTTTCATTATTACGGCAACGGCATTAGCAGGCACACGGCCGGCAAGAAGGTTAGTATGTCAGTTATCTGGCAAAATGATGAAACTCACCTTTGACGGTACATTAAGAGCCTTAAAAACTTCATCCCAGAAGACCGCGATATTGCTGGAGTATTCAGGGTCACTGGCCAATAACAATCCTGGGCGAGCATCAGAGGCTGTGGCCCCCGAATAATAGCCGTGCCCCCCAAAGTATAAGAAAACTTCTCCATCTTTCCATTGGGCGATTCGCCTATGGACCTCTTCAAAAAGTGCTAAAAGAGACTGACGGTTGAGTTGTCCCTCAAGTACGATGCTCTCCTTTGCGGAGTATCCTCGCTGGCTTAATGCGTCACTAACTGCCAGGAGGTCGTTATGCATAGCCGTTTCACCTGGCCAGGGCGCGGCAATGAGAATGGCGAGGCGGTGGGCCTTCACACGGCGAGCCGCAGAGATATCTGAGACGAATGACAGAGAGAGGGCAGTTAATAGAATGGCTTGTGTTAAAAGGCTCATATATCGATCCTCAAAGAGGCCACAGGCCCATTGCAATCACGTTCAGGCGTCTAACGAACACGCATCACCGGGCCGCCGAACGGCATTGCGGAAACGACGTGTACCGCGCTGCGGCGGCTCCGGTGCATGTCGTTGTTAGACCGCCTTGGCTAGCCTCTAGGCTGCCCGCCAGCTTTCCCGCTTTGCCTCGCCACCCTCGTACACGGTCCCCCTAGCCTCTGCCACCTTCAGTTCAAACACGGTGTATCTCTCCTGTGGTGCGTATCCGATCCGCCTTGCCTGCTCAAATGCTTCCTGCCTCGCCTGCCTACCACTGACCTCAAGCGCACTCCCCAAGAGGAGGAACTCTCCTTGCCCCCCGCCGTTGTCCTCCACCCCGCAATGCATGGCGTAGCGCGCATCCCGGCGCAGGTCATGTCCTTTAGGAGAAGTCGGCTCCATGTAGACGAACAGCCTGCAAGGCGTATCGTGGCCAGATAGGCAATGCGGCCTTCTAGCCGCCGTTGGCCGAAAGCCGCCAAGTCTGGGGCATCGGTGAGGAATTGCGACCAAGAGACCATTCTAGCGAATCCCTTTTGACCAAGTAAGTTATTCGTGAGGCGGTCTAACGCCTGCGTTCAGCGGGGCCGTGAGCGGCATTGAAAGGATGCATGAGAACCGCGCGGCGCGGCCTTCGCTGCAACGCCTTGTTAGACCGACTTGCGGTTACGCACCAACATCATGTTCATATATTCCGCCCGACATCCCGCTTTACGCCTCGACCACCTTAACTTTCGTATTCCTCCGCAGGTAAGCAGCCACCTCTCGAAAGAAGTCACTCTTAAACAGGTCGATATACCAATCTTGCGGCGCAAGCAAACGTCCTACAGTTAAATCTCTATCCTCGACGCGAAAGATGAGCCTCGATCTTCCCTTACAAGGGTAAACCCTACTCCCGTCTGACACAATGGGCATCTCGTATCCTCATCCTGGCCGCCGTTTTCATCGAATGGTTCTTGCAATGCCTTCAGTTCACTTGATTTAGAGTTGGTATTGGCCTTCAATTTCGTTTGCCTCGAATCATTCTGATGGTTGTCCAAATCGTGTAATAAACTGCAACCAAGATGCCGAAGAGTACAATTCCAATCCAAAAGATACGGCCCAGATCAAGGCCAAGCAAGGCTCCGACAATGATGAATAGGAGCGAGATAATAATTCCTTTCGCTTGATACTTACTCATTCCTCTGGTTACTCCAAACGCCGATTATTACGCCAGAGGTCTAACCGCCCGCGTTTACCGGGGCCACGAACGGCAATAAAAGGAACCACTCGAACGGCGCTTCGTGGCCTCCGTTGCAACGCCTTGTTAGGTTTTCTTTCGTCCTTCTGTCTTTGTCTTTCTGCCTTTGGTTCGTTGTCTTTCCGCGTTTGTTTCCAACGCTGTCACGGGGGTGGTTTTCAAATCAAATCGCAGCCATTCCATTGGCGCATCACCTAGGTTTTCAAACCTCTCCCGCTGTCCGCCTGCAAGCCACATGTTTTGCCCCAGCGTTGTTTGGTTAGCGCCGCTTTTGGTTCGCAGACGCGCCACAGACAAGCTCACCAGTAACGCTGGTGCAGACGCGCTGGTAGCGACTTCAAGACGCTTGTGCGGCGCACAGATCAGGCGCGTGACGCGCAGTTGTTCATTCTCGAATTGCACCTTGCAGTAATTCTCACCTGCAGGAGACGGCTCCCGATAATAACGACCCTGCAATGCTGTTCTGCCGATTGGTTCGGTCTTGAATTCGACCCGCAAAAAATCGCTCGGCGTATCGTTGGGATTGTTCACTTCGTGAACTTCGTTGACGGCGGCCGTGGGCGAGATGCGGAAGCTCCCGGCTTTCGTCGCCGGGCGCGTCAATTCTGGGTGTTCCCAGTCTTTGTGCCGGAAGATGACTGGGCCGCTGTCATTCAGATAGACATAGACGCAAGGCCATTTCGTATGCGCGTGCGGCGGCAGTTTTTCGTGCGGCTCGTAATGCACGCGAATCACGCGCACCCATTCATTTTCAAATTGAAGTTTGTAGGCCCAGGGTGCGGTTTGTGTCGCTTCTTGAGCCAACGCATTGGCGGTAAAAAATAGCGCGAGCAGCACAACAGCAACGATGCTGCACGCGTTGTGCGACCAATCTTCTAGTTGGACTTGCATGCATTTGGGGGGGGTTGTCTTTGTTCTTTTATCTCTCTGCCTTTTGTCTTTCTTTCTCAGCTTCATCTACCGCAACCTCTTGTTGTAATCACGAAAACCTAACGCCGGACATTACCGGGCCGCCGAACGGCATTGCGGGTATTCATGGGAACTGCGCCCGGCGGCTCCGGTGCATGTCGTTGTTATGTGGCGCTGTCGGATTATTGCTTCTTGCTACCCTGTCCTGCTTCCAGTATATGGAATACCCGTTTATGTTCATTCCGCTTGAGTTCTATGTAAGTCCTGTCGCGAATTTTCTGCGGGACCTCGGGCGAGGATTTTGCCAAAGAATCCATTTGATCTCTTATGTCTGTTAACGTTTGTATTAACTTCTCCTTTTCCTCTGGCTGAAACGTCTTAATCATTTCTAATTGCCTCCTGATAGCCGAATAACTGGCGGCGGTCACTCGATGTCTTTCTGCTCGTTCGGATAACCCCAAAAAGGTCTGTAGGGTTGCCAAGACAGACGCAAGTATACTCACAAGGCCCACCAGGATTTTGATGTCGCCTACGCTTTGTTTATCAAGGGAAGCAAACACTGCTGTCCCAACCAAGCTGGTCAATATCATCGTCGGTATTCCGAGATAGTAATGTAGGCGGCTAAAATAATGGGAGGCGTCATAGTGCATATGTTGGCTCTCACGAACTCTTCGGAACCAGTCAGCCAAAAGCAAGTCTGAAGTTGCGGATGTAATTTCTTCCATTAGTGCCTCCGAATCTCGATTCAGGTTGATTGGTTATATCCTGGCTTAAGATCAGCCGCTATAGGGGACGCCTTTGCGACACATAACGCCCGTGTTCAGCGGGGCCGCGAACCTCACAAGCACCCATGAGAATTGCGCGCGCGGCCTCCGCTGCAACGCCTTGTTATGTGGCGTTGTCGGATAGTACGTTTTTATATTTTAGGCGCACTTTCTTATGGCGCTCGGAAAGTCGAGAGTGATCTAGAGGGTCAATCAGGTCTACTAGGTGCACGATTAGCCTCTTCATACGAATCAGCCTGAAATCCTTACCAAGCTGTAGGTCTGCAAGGAACCGCGTTGCGATTTGAATCCACTGCGATTTGCCTACAGAAGGACTCGCCGCAAAAAATTGTGAGAATTCCCCATATCCAAGAACGACTCTTCCATTTGTCCCCGTACTGATCATAGGTTCTCCGATGGCGCGTTGTTCCTCTCGAAATATCAACGCATCACACCACTTGTCCCAATCAGGCGCATTATTTAGATGGCCATCTGCCAAATCGCCTCTTATACCCCGAATCGCATCTTCGACGCGCTGATTAATGGTATTACGGCCATCGTAAAGAAAGACCACATCTTGACGGAAAAGTTCTATCCAGCCTAGGAAAGCGCACAGACGGTAAGCGGAACTTTGAAATTTATATCTGTTGTAGTACGGGTCAACTGCTGAACTTCGGGCCGGCAGCTGGGGCTTGTCCTTGAGTAGTTCAGATTTAAGGAAATTTGTAGGGTAGTCTTTACATATTTCTTCCAGTCTATTGGAGAGTTCCATAGCTGCCAGCAGAATGGGGTCTTTGTATTTGCGGTAAAAAGTCTCAAGAGAACGTTTAGATTTCCAATCCTCAAATGAGCGCGCGAAAAACCACTCCTTTAGGAACAAGGCAATTAAAGTCCCTGTAGTTGTGACCAATGCACCAACGACCGTAAGACCGAGGAATTCTTTGAGACTAATCTGCGCCAACTGATTCAAATCCATATTAGCTTATCCATCGATAGCCACATAACGCCCGCGTTCAGCGGGGCCGTGAGCGGCATTCCGCTACCGATGACTACCGCACTCACGGCCTCCGCTGCAACGCCTTGTTGGGCACCGCCCCTAACCTTTAGCCTTGCCTGCCTCTTACCCCATCCACCCTTGCTCCCCTCCACGGCGACCACTTCTCCCGGCCGCCAGCATCTGCCACCCGCACCCTCTGGCCGCTCCATCCCGCCCCGCTGCGGCCACCAGCCTGCTGCTGTCTTTACACAACCGCTTCGCCTCCGCCTCGCTCATTTGCTGAGTCCGCAGGGCATCGTTAGCCAACCCGCCCTGGGCTCAATAAGCTAGCGCGCGGTGGCCGGCAGTGGCCTGATGACCTTGCTGCGCCGCGCCCTAGCGTTTGCCTCGGGGCTATCGCTGCGGCGCTTGCCGTTGCCTTTGGCGATAGTTGCGGGGATGAATTGCGCACCGAACCAAGTCCCTGGGGCGATCTGTTTCGCTTATCAGCGATTGCGGGAAAGGCGCCCAACGCTCGCGTTCAGCGGGGCCGTGAGCGGCATTCCGCTACCGATGACTACCGCATTCACGGCCTCCGCTGCAACGCCTTGTTGGGCGACGCTCGCTGCCCTCGTCTATTACCAAGCGGTCACGTCACTCGCCGCCAAGCAACCCCAGCGCCCCCTGCCCCAGGCTCGCCTCCCGCACCACTGATGACCTGCCCTCCCGCCGCCTTCGCCACCCGTCCCGGCTCACCACACTCGCTTGCGGCGCGACACTCGCAACCCTCGCCTCACACCCCATGCAACAGGACACTGGCTCGTGGCGGCGCCGAGCGCCGGCGCGATGATGCCGCGCCTCGTGGGCGAGTTTGGCCGGCACTCATCGGCGCTTCGCCTGGCGATGGCCGCCAGGATCGGGCGCGGTTGAATAAGAAACGAAAGCGTAGCGAGCTCATCGTGTGGCCAGCACCATCACGCTTGTCAGCGGCGGCGGGAAAGGCGCCCAACGC
>DATENM010000124.1 GCA_035275065.1 Blastocatellia bacterium | reverse complement strand
GCAGGGCCTTGCGGTCGAGCTTGCCGTTAGGCGTCAAAGGCATCTGCGCCAGCCTGACGTAGGCCGATGGCAGCATATACTCGGGCAGCCTTGCCGCTAGTTGCTGGCGCAAGGCGTCGGCGGCGATCTCCTGGTCGTCCGACTGGGTGTAGTAAGCCACCAGGCGTTTGTCGCCCGCCGCCTCTTCGCGCAACATCACTACGGCTTCGCCGACGGCTTCACACTCGGCCAGCCGCGCTTCGATCTCGCCCAGCTCCACGCGATAGCCTCGCACCTTCACCTGGAAATCGTTCCGGCCAAGAAACTCTATCGCCCCGTCGGCCCGCCATTTCCCCAGGTCTCCTGTTTTGTACAAGCGCTGTCCCTGCTCGCTGGTAAACGGATCAGGAACAAATCTCTCTCCCGTCAACTCGGACCTGTTCAAGTATCCTCGCGCCACCTGCACCCCACCAATATGCAATTCGCCTGCTATACCAATGGGAACCGGCTCGCCGTGCCTATCCAAAATGTAAATCCCGACGTTGTTCATCGGCGCGCCTATCGGGACTGCGGTTACGTTTATCTCCGGCGGGCAACTCCACGCTGTAACATCGACTGCCGCTTCTGTCGGGCCATACAAGTTGTGCAACTCGGTATTCATCATTCGGTCGTAGAAGCTCCGTACAAGCTTCGCGGGCAATGCCTCTCCACTGCATATGACCCGCTCCAGACTGGCGCACTCTGTCCAATCGCCTTCATCCACAAATGCCTGCAACATCGAGGGCACGAAATGTATTGTGGTGATTCTTTCGCCCGCTATCGTTTCCCGCAGATATTCTGGGTCTTTGTGGCCTTCCGGTCTCGCCACGACCAGGCTGGCACCAATTATCAACGGACAGAAGAACTCCCACACGGAAACATCGAAGGTGAATGGAGTCTTCTGTAGTACAACGTCATCCGAATTCAGTCCATAAACACTCTGCATCCACACCAAGCGATTCACGACACTCCGATGTTGAACCATTACTCCCTTAGGCTTGCCGGTCGAACCCGATGTGTAGATGACATAAGCCAAGGTTTCTGGTGTGACGCCATTGCTCGGCGCTTCCAGATTGCCTTCACCATAGCGCTGCCAGAATGGCGCGTCATCGGCTAATTCGACCACCGCATAGGTAGCCGCCGCCGTCTCCACCAGCCCACGCAGATGGCTTTGGGTCAGCACCACCGCCGGCCCGCTATCCTCCAGCATGTAGCCCAAGCGCTCTGAGGGGAAAGCCGGGTCGAGCGGCACGTAGGCGCCGCCGGCCTTCATCACGCCGAGCAAGCCGACGATCATCTCCAAGCGGCGCTCCAGGCAGATGGCGACGCGGGCATCGGGGCCGACGCCCAACTCGCGCAGGTAATGGGCCAGCTGGTTGGCTCGGCGGTTCAGCTCT
>DATENM010000123.1 GCA_035275065.1 Blastocatellia bacterium | reverse complement strand
GCAGGGCCTTGCGGTCGAGCTTGCCGTTAGGCGTCAAAGGCATCTGCGCCAGCCTGACGTAGGCCGATGGCAGCATATACTCGGGCAGCCTTGCCGCTAGTTGCTGGCGCAAGGCGTCGGCGGCGATCTCCTGGTCGTCCGGCTGGGTGTAGTAAGCCACCAGGCGTTTGTCGCCCGTCGCGTCTTCTCTCACCACCACGGCGGCCTCGGCCACGGCGGCCTGCGCGCGCAAGCACGCTTCGATCTCGCCCAGCTCTACACGGTAGCCGCGTATCTTCACCTGATCGTCGAGCCGCCCAACGAACTCCAACTCGCCGCTCGCCCGCCACCGCACCAGATCGCCTGTCCGGTACAGTCGCCCTTCTCTAAACGGGTTGGTGATGAACCGCTCCCGCGTCAACTCCTCCTGATTCAAATAGCCGCGCGCCACTCCCTCTCCGCCGATGTATAACTCGCCAACGCTGTTGCAAGGCTGCGGCTGCTGCCCTGCGCCGAGCACATACAACTGCGTGTTGGCAATTGGCCGTCCGATAGGCGCCGCCGCCTGCCCCTCCAGTTCCTCCAGCCCCTTCTCGCCCGATAGCGTCCAGACGCTACAGCCGACGACGGTCTCGGTTGGCCCGTATTCATTGTCGAAGGTCGCCGCCGGCAGCAACTCGCCCTTCCATCTCTTCAGCCTCTGCGCGCTCAACTGCTCGCCGCCCACCACGATGCGGTGTGGTGCCTCTCCTACCGCCCGCGGCCACTCTACATACTCCAACACCTCCAGGTGCGCCGGTGTGAGCTTGAACAGCCAGCCTTCCTCTCCGCCGAACAGTCGCGCCGCCAGCCGGCTCATCGTCGCCTCGTCGTCGGCCAGCAGATCGACGGGCTTGCCGACCAGCAGCGGCGCCAGCAGTGTCGTCAGCGTCGCGTCAAAGCTCAACTGCGAACTCACCACCGACCCGCGGACCTCAGGTCCCAGGTACTTGTCCGCCGCGTACGTCAAGTAGTTGGTCAAGCCGCGCTGCTCAACCATCACGCCTTTGGGATTCCCAGTCGAGCCAGACGTGTAGAGGATGTAAGCGAGGTTCTCTGGACGCTGCCGTGGCGCGGGTGCGCCGACCGGCTCCTCGGCGACGCCGTCCAGCCAGCCAGGGTCGCTGCCGGCCCCATCCATCACCACCAGGTCAACTCCGCTCAACGGCAGCCCGCCGATCAACTCTGAATGCACCAACACCCACTCGATGCTGGCGTCGCGCATCATCTGTTCGAGGCGCGGCCTAGGCAAACCTGAATCGAGCGGCACGTAGGCGCCGCCGGCCTTCATCACGCCGAGCACCGCGATCATTATTTCCGGCGAGCGCCGCAGGTAGATGCCGACGCGCGACTCGACCGTCAAGCCGGCCTCGGTCAGATAGCGCGCCAACCGCTCGGCCTTCGTGTTGAGATCGCGATAGCTCAGGCGCTGATCGCCATAGATGACCGCCACGGCCTCTGGCGTCCGCTCGACCTGCTGCTCGAACAACTCGTGCACACACCGGTCGCGCGGGTAGTCGGCTTCGGTCGTGTTCCACTCATACAGCACCTGCTGCCTCTCAGCTTCTGGCAATAGAGGCAGACGATCTACCGCCTGCGTGCTATCGTTGACTATCCCTTCAAGTAGTGTGCACAAGTATCTGACATACCGCTCCACCGTCTCGCGCTCGAACAGCGAAGTCGCGTACTCCAGCCCGCCCACGATCCGCTCGCCCGTGTCTCGCAAGCTCAAGGTGAGATCGAAATTGGTGACGATAGGCACGTCTGAATCCAGCGGTGCTAGCTCCAGCCCCGGCAGCGTCAACCTGCGTCCGCCACCATCCTGCTGCCAATCAAACAGCACCTGGAACAGTGGACTGTGGGCAAGGCTGCGGACAGGCCGCGCCAACTCCACCACCTGCTCGAACGGCAAGTCCTGGTGCTGCTGCGCCCTTAGCGTCTTCTCCCTGACTCGCCTCAGCACTTCCTCCACGCTCGGTGACCCCGACAGGTCCAGCCGCAGCGCCACCATATTCATGAAGAAGCCGATCAGCCCTTCGATCTCCACTCGCCCGCGGTTCGCCACCGGCGTGCCGATCACCACATCCTGCTGCCCGGACAGCCTCGATAGCAACGCTCCCCACCCAGCCAGCAGTGTCATGAACAAGGTCGTCCCTTGCCGCTTACTTAACTCCTTCAGCCGTCGTGTCAGCTCCTCCCCCAACTCCACATCTACCCATCCGCCCTCGTATTCCTGCTCTGCCGGCCTCGCATGATCGCTCGGCATCTCCAGCAGC
>DATENM010000122.1 GCA_035275065.1 Blastocatellia bacterium | reverse complement strand
TGAAGCGACGATCGATGTCAAGAACTTTTTTAGACAGACTTCGAACCTGACGCCGAACGCGCCTTGAAAATTCTTGAACCTGGTCCCCTTGATGTTTGACATGAAACTGAATTGTAAGAACATCGTTAGCGATACTTCAGTGAGCTAGTGGCGAACCACGCTCAATCATCTATGCGGTTATTTCAACCATGAAGTTCAATTCGCTCTCTCCCCTCAGCCGTTAGCCGGAGAGGCTGGCTGCCCAATCAGAGGGACAGGCATGTTAGGCCTAGCGAACTCACGGGCCAGCCGAGCTGCGACACCTCGTTGTTGAAACTCCGCATAGTTAATCTCATCGCGCAGCATGATAAAGCTGCGAATGAGTAGCTTCCTGGCCACAGCCACCTTGGCTTTTGGTTTGCCACGGCGTTGCGCCAGGCGACCGTAGAAACGTTTTAACTCGGGATCAGTTTTAACGGCCGTCTGCGTTGCCTCTACCAACAAAAACCGTAGCAAGCGGGAGCCGGCTTTACTAATTCCCAGGTAACGTTTCTTGTCCGCCGACGAGCGTTCCATTGGATCAAAGCCACCATAGGCGGCCACCTTGCGCGTCGTGGCAAAGCGACTCACGGGCATGAGTGTATGCACAATTCCTAAGGAGCTAAGCAAACCCACTCCCGGATGGGTACGCAGCAGCCTGACGCGCGGGTCTGACAGCGCTTGTTGTTTGAGCCAGCCTTCTGTTTCCGTGATGCGTTGGTTGAGTTCCTGCAACAGCTCCAACCATTGCTGCCGTTGTTGCTGCATTACCGGCGACATGGGCGCGCTCAACAGTTGTTGTTTCCCCGGGCCGGTGAACAAGCGAGCCTGTAACGAGAGACCGGCTTGCAGCGACAATGAGTGCAAGCTGTTTTTAACGATGGTGCGCAGCTTCACCAACTTATGCCGGTAACGGAGCATGCGCAGGATCTCCTGACTCGGCGGCGACGGGCGGTGAATGCGTGGAAACTCATCATGCAGCATTAGCTCCAGGATCAGTTCCGCATCGCGCCGGTCATTCTTTTGCCGCCGCCGGGCGCGACGGCGAATCTCAGTCGCGTCGCCGAGCCAGACCTGGTGTCCCAGTGCTTCTAACAGTTGCTCAAACCAGGGCGTATAACCGCTGGCCTCGAGGCCCACGATTACCGGACCGCCCAACTCGGCATAGAACTGACGGACGGCTTCCTTGGGGTCGTGTTTGAGCTCATGGCTAGTGAGCTCTCCGGTTTCAGTTTTCAAACAGCAAATTGTTTGTTGACGTGCATGAAAGTCGACGCCGCAATATATAATGTTGGTCATAGCGGGTGTCTCCTTTCAGTTTCATGTCAACCGTGAGTCTAAACCACTCGCGGGTAAACGAAAGCGGCACCCGCTTGCTTCATAACATCAGAG
>DATENM010000121.1 GCA_035275065.1 Blastocatellia bacterium | reverse complement strand
CTGCGCGCCCAACTGCTGGCCGACCGCCTGCGGCAGCAGGGCGTCACCGCCGAGCAGCCCGTCGCCGTACTCTGCGAGCGCGGCCTCGAGCTGCTGGTGGCGATGCTCGGCCTCTGGCAAAGCGGCGGCGTCTATGTGCCGATTGACGCCGACTACCCGGACGAGCGCATCAGTTGGATTCTGGCGCACAGCGGCTGCGGCGTCGTGCTGACGACGCGAGCGCGGCGGCGGCAAGTCGAGCAGCGGCTGCGGCAGGCCGGGCTGGCGCGGCCGCCGCTGGTGCTGGCGGTCGAAGACGAGGCCGAGGCGGCGACGTCGGGGCGCTGGCTGGAGGCCGAGGCCGGAGGCGAGGGGCGGCAGCTGGCCTACATCATCTACACGTCGGGCTCGACGGGCAAGCCCAAGGGGGCAATGATCGAGCAGCGCGGCATGGTCAATCACCTGCTGGCGAAGGTCGAGACCTTGCGCTTGCGCGGCAGCGACACGGTGGCGGCGACCGCCTCGACGAGCTTCGACATCTCCGTATGGCAGCTGATGGCGGGGCTGCTGGTGGGCGGGCGCGTGGCGATTGTCGGCGGCGAGGAAGCGAGCGAGCCGGGGCGGCTGCTAGAGGCGGTGCGGCGCGAGCAGGTGACGGTGCTGGAGGTGGTGCCGAGCATGCTGCGGGTGATGGTCGAGGAGATCGAGAGCGGCGCGGCGGCGGCCGGTGGTGCGGGGGCGGAGGAGGCGAGCCTGCGGGTGCTGATGGTGACGGGCGAGGAGTTGGAGGCGGGGCTGTGCGCGCGATGGCTGAGGCGGCGCGGCGGCGTGGAGGTGGTCAACGCCTACGGGCCGACGGAATGCTCGGACGACGTGACGCAGGAGGTGGTGGAACTGGAGCGGGTGGAGCGCGAGCGGCGAGTAGCCATCGGGCGGGGGCTGAGCAACACGCGGATGTATGTGGTAGGGAGGGGAGGAGAAGTGGCGGGGATCGGGATCAGCGGAGAGATCTATGTGGGAGGGGAAGGAGTCGGGCGCGGGTACTATGGAGATGGGAAGCAGAGTGGGGAGAGGTATGTGCCGGATTGGCTGGGAGGGGGAAGCGGCGAGCGGCTGTATCGGACGGGCGACGTGGGGAGGTATGTGGGAGACGGGCGGCTGGAGTACCTTGGGCGAGTGGATCAGCAGGTGAA
>DATENM010000120.1 GCA_035275065.1 Blastocatellia bacterium | reverse complement strand
TAGAGCGACTGTTCTCGTGGCTTCAGAACTTTCGCCGGATTGCGATGCGCTTTGACTTCCATGATGAGAACTATCTCGGGTTTGTTCACTTAGGCTGCATCAGGATTTTGCTCCGATGCTATTTATGAGACCGCTTGTAGTGAATCATCTACACATTTGGCGACCTAACGCCCGCGTTCAGCGGGGCCGCGAACGGCCTCACAAGTGATTATTCGAATTGTGCTTCGCGGCCTCCGCTGCAACGCCTTGTTAGGTGTCGGCTGTCGGTATAATAGTGAATTATACTCATCAGGTTAGTAATTCTCTATTAATGAGAACTTACCCTAAATGCCTTCGGACGAATTTGCAAATTCGTTCTGATTCTAGCGGTGTGGCTAGAAGCGCAGCTTTTACAAATTTGTGAGCTACTATTTCTTCTTTTAGATTTAGGCGTTCCGCGGCAGTATAAAATTCATTGTGTTTGCCGTCTCTAGCCGCAGTCGCATATATATCTTCAACCTCCTCAGGCGAAAGTCCGAACTCCTGAGCAATGTATTGATATGCTTGGTTACAGCCCTGTTCAAGAATCCATGCTTCTGGCCATTTTGTACCGGGCAGGAAGTCAATGCGTACATTAGCCCAGTTTCGGGCGCTTTCCTTGTCTGGCCAGGATTCCAAGGCTGAAAGAAAGTGTTTGAGGTGTGTTTCTCGTATTGATGACTTATCCCCATCAAGTAATGCACAAACCTCGGTAGACCTCTTCTCTTTGAATCGGGCAGCAAGATGGCGGATTACAGCAGTGGATGAACCTATAGGAATAATGCAGACGCGCAGCCGCAGCTCTTTGGGCAATGCAGCTTCAACAATCAATTGTGCAATACTATCTTCTACAAGAATATCAAGCTCTACTTTGGGCTTTCCTGCTAACTTACCCGTCGCAAATGCAGATGAAATACCTGGTGTAACTTGGGTAGAATTGCCGATGCGTTCAAGAAAAATGCGTCCTTCTGGGGGAAGACAATCGAGGATTATTGGAGAATGTGTAGTACAAATAATCTGGACCTGCCTCTTAAGGCAGAGTTCTTTCAATTCTCGAATTAGTCGGCCCTGAGCTTCTTCATGCAGGCCAAGCTCAATTTCATCTATTAGAATCATTGCCCCCTCAGGACAATCCAGAATTGTAGATATAATGCCAAAGAGAGTATTTTCACCTGCCCCCATATTGAATCCAGAGTATGTTCTGCCCCGATGGGTAACAATGGGTAGCTGGTACTTTGAGTGGCGTTGGTACTCAAAGTTACTGTAATCCCTATCCAAGATACGACCTACAATCTCCTTTACATTGCCTTCCCAACCTTTAGCAGATGATGGAAGGAACGATCTTCGATGACCTTTTAATACGCTCTTTTCAGAATGAGGCACAACCCTATCGATTCCAAGAAATACTATTGGTCGGTGCATACGATAGGTATAGCTATTCCATCGCCCCTCACGCTTCTTTTCTCTATACTGCAAAGCAGAACCTTCACCTTTAGGTAAACGATCACTACGCCTCCAGCGATTAGAGAGGATTTGATATGAGATTGTAATCCCCCCCGGCGGGATTTCCTCTGCTGATTGAATAAAGAAATCAGAAAATGTGTAATACGGTCGAGTACGCCCTGGAAGGCGATATCCATTGGTTGAGTTATGAAAGGCGCAAGCGGCAAGACTAAGGACTGTTGTTTTCCCTGACCCATTGCGCCCAGCTATAGATGTTATAGGATACTTAAAATCTATCATCAGGTTTCGAAGACCTCGGATTTCTCCTCTTAGGACTCTAATTGATTGTAAAGTTTGGCGAGAAGTTACAGTCATAAACCATTGAAGATTATTTCGATCCAATTGCGAATAGGAATAGGTCATCTTTCGCCCTTTGCTAATATTGTTTTTTTAACGCAAGGTAATAAGCTAATCGTTTTTCTTTGATGGAACAAGGTATCTGTTATGCGGACTCAAGAGAGTACGTGACTGAAGGGAAAGACACCTAACGCTCGACATCACCGGGCCGCCGAGCGGCATCGGATGAATGATGAGAACATTGCTTCGGCGGCTCCGGTGCATGTCGTTGTTAGGCGCGCTCACGTTTTATGTCATGCTTCTACTGTTATCGCATACAATGTTAGCTTGATAGGATAGTCTACTGAATTTCTATATCTGGTGTTTTAACATTGTATCCAAGCTGGATACGAGTGAGATACCATTTGCCATTTTGCGCCCGCTCAAATCGTGCCTCTCCTGTACGTTGCTCTTCGTACCGGGGCTGGTTAATCCGAAAAAGGCTTTTAAACCTGACCGCTATTGCGCTCTTATTCTCGTCGGGAAAAAAGGGCCGACACTTAAGAACACATACGTTATGCCAGAACCGCTGAAGTTGTTGTTTACAAAATCTCTTAATACCTCAGTAGCTCTCTGCTCATTTAGATTATCAGCTGTTGCTTGGGCAATCCTAGAAGAAGAATTCAGGTTGCTGGATGCAATATTTGAATTACTGCTCGCTGCATCGGACTGCATACTGGGCTTAGAAGAGGAGCAAGAAACCATTAGCAAGCAACTGAGAATTAGCGCCGAGTGCGTGTTCTTCATCGGAGGCTCCTTTTATTTGGGCTATTCTCATAGCCAAGTTGGTGTTAATTGAAGCCCCTACGCAAGGCACAGCGCCTAACGCCCGCGTTCAGCGGGGGCCGCGTACGGCCTCACCAGCATCCACGTGAGCTGTGCTTCGCGGCCTCCGCTGCAACGCCTTGTTAGGTGCCAATCCGAGAAATGTCAAATACTTCGCAGGCAATCTGTGCGGATCGAGCAACGTAA
>DATENM010000119.1 GCA_035275065.1 Blastocatellia bacterium | reverse complement strand
CTGAAATCGGGCAGTAGTGATAAAGCTTGAGCTAGAGAGGGCACGTGAGTGCTCATGGCGTTCCTCCTGAAGAAGTGGGTGTTTAGCAACCTCATTCTACAGAGGAACGCCTCTTTCTTTTAGAAAATGAATAGACCCTGGACTTGGCCCTTCGTGGTCTATAGACTCGTCATTTTTCTGTTAAGATGAGGGGGTTATGGTGCTCAGCGAAGTCACAGACGAGCTGCGGATGATGTTCGACGGGGCGCGCAGGGTCGCCGTGCTGACGGGCGCGGGCATCTCTGCCGAGAGCGGCGTGCCGACGTTTCGCGGTGGCGGCGGGGCGGAAATCTGGACGTGGCGCGGGCGGCCCGTCACCGAATTATCTTCCGCCGAATTGATGCGCACCGACCCGAAGCTCGTCTGGGAGTGGTTCGATTACCGGCGCGGCTTGCTCACCGAAGTTCGACCGAACGCCGGCCACTACGCGCTGGCCGAATGGGAGCGGCGCTTTGAGGAGTTCACGCTGATTACCCAAAACATTGACGACCTGCACCGCGCTGCCGGCAGCCTCAACCTGCTCGAAGTCCACGGCAATATCTGGCGGGCGCGTTGCCTGCGTTGCGCTTCGACCTTTGAAGCCCGCGAGACGCCGCTCGAAGACGTGCCACTCTGCCTGGTCTGCGGCTCCGCGGCGCGGCCCGACGTGGTGCTGTTCGGTGAGCTGCTCCCCGAAGGCATCTTCGAGCGCGCCGAAGAAGCCGCCCGCCGCGCCGACCTCTTCTTTGTCATCGGCACATCGGCGGTGGTCTACCCGGCGGCGGGGTTGCCGGTTGCCGCCAAGCAGGCGGGCGCGCGGGTGATTGAAGTCAACCCGGAGATGACCGACATCTCTTTTCTCGCCGATTACACGCTGCTCGGCAAAGCGGGCGAAATCCTGCCGCGGTTCTTGAAGGAGCGAGGCTGATGCGCGCCTTGTACTTTGATTGCTTCGCCGGCGCGAGCGGCGACATGATCTGCGGCGCGCTCATCGATGCCGGCGCTGACTGGAACGAGCTGCAAACGCAACTCGCATCGCTCGGCTTGCGCGGCTATCAAGTCAATGCCGAGCGCGTCAAACGCGGCGGCATCGCGGCGACCAAATTCAATGTCGCGGTTGATGAAGCAACGCAGCCGCACCGCCACCTTAAAGATATTCGTGAGATCATCAACCGTTCGGCGCTCAGCGATCTGACAAAGCAGCGCGCCGTGCGCGCCTTTGAATTGCTCGCCGATGCCGAGGCGCTCGTCCACGCGACGACGCGCGAGCGCGTCCACTTTCACGAAGTCGGCGCAGTGGATTCGATCATTGATACGGTCGGCGCGATGATCGGCTTTGAGATGCTCGGCGTCGAGCACTGCCTGGCTTCGCCGTTGCGCGTCGGGCACGGCACGGTAAAGACCGCGCACGGATTGATGCCTGTGCCGGCCCCCGCGACCGCCGCGCTGTTGCGCGATGTGCCGGTCTATGCGGGCGACATCGAAGGCGAGTTCGTGACGCCGACCGGCGCCGCGATCATTGCCACGCTCGCGGAATCCTTCGGGCTGCTGCCGGGGATGAAGATTGCGAGAACCGGCTACGGCGCGGGCACCCGCGACCCCCAAGGGTTCCCGAACGCCCTGCGCGTTGTGCTTGGTGACTTAGAAAGCGTTGAGGGATTGACCGGACGCGATGAAGTGATTGCGGTGATCGAAACCAACATTGACGACATGAATCCGCAGGCGTTCGGCTTCGTGATGGAGAAGGCGCTCATGCTCGGCGCGCTCGACGTTTTTATGACGGCGACGCAAATGAAGAAATCACGACCGGGCATCTTACTGACCGTGCTTTGCGAGCCGGCAGCGCGTGAAACGATCATCCGGATGTTGCTCGCCGAAACGACAACGCTCGGCGTGCGCTACTACGACGCGCGGCGGCGCGTGCTGGCACGGACGCTTGAAACGGTCGAGACGCGCTATGGCGAAGTGCGCGTTAAGGTGGCGCGTGACGGCGGGCGCACGTTACACTTTCAACCGGAGTATGAAGACTGCGCGCGGCTGGCCCGGCAATTGGACGTGCCGGTTATCGAAGTTCAATCCGCCGCCAGCGCCCGTTACCGCGAGAGATTAGACGACCAGAATGGCGAACCCGAAAAAGCATAATCACGCGCCGCCCAGTGGCCAACCGAAGATGAACCTGAAAAAGATCGAAGCCGGCGTGCGCCTGATCCTGGAAGGCATCGGCGAAGACGCCGACCGGCCCGGCCTGCAAGGCACGCCGCGCCGCGTCGCCTTGATGTGCGAAGAGATTTGCGCCGGGCTGCACCAGGACGCGCGCGCGGTCTTGCAGGTCATCCCCGCCGAAACCCACGACGAGATGGTCATCGTCAAAGACATCCCGCTTTACAGTCTTTGCGAACATCATCTCGTGCCCTTCGTCGGCGTCGCGCACATCGCTTACATCCCGCGCGAGGGACGCATCGTCGGGCTGTCGAAGCTGGCGCGGGTCGCCGACATCATGGCGAAGAAGCCGCAGATTCAGGAGCGCCTGACTACAGAAATCGCCGACCTGCTCTACACCGAGCTGCGCGCCAAAGGCGTGATGGTGGTCATCGAAGCCGAGCACCTCTGCATGGAGATGCGCGGGGTTAAAAAGCCCGGCGCCAAGACCATCACCAGCGCCTTGCGCGGCGGCTTCCTGAAAGACCCGCGCACCCGCAGCGAAGCGATGGCGCTTATCGGAGGTAACAAGTGACAAGTGACAAGTGACAAGAATTAAGAAGCTGTCGCGCCTGCGTCCGTCATCCTCTTTTCTTGTCACTTGTCACTTGTCACTTGTCACTTGTCACTCTCTTATGAAGCGATCCACGAGCGCGATCCTGTTAGTGCTGGTTATCTTCCTGCTGCTGGTGGGGCTCAACTTCGTGTTTTTCGTTGACCCGCAGACGGCGGAAGAGAGCGAACAGACCGGCAACCGCTCGTCGTATCGCACGACGCCCTACGGCACACGGGCCTTCTACACGCTGCTCGAAGAGACAGGCCACCCGGTCACGCGGCTGGAAAAGCCGTACAACGAAATCACCGACCGCGACGACATCGGCACGCTGGTGCTGATCGCTCTGCCTGACAGCTCTGGCCCCGACAAAGAAGAGTTCGACGCCCTCGCCGAATGGGTCGGGCGCGGCAAGCAACTGCTCATCATCGATCAGACGGTCCAACTCGACCACGTGATTGGCGACCTTGTGGCCAACACGTCGTTTACTACCTCGAACGGCGAGCCGAAGCCGTTGCAGCCGACGCGTTATGCCTTCGGCGTCGAGCGCATCAAGCTTGGCAGCGCCGCGACCCGCATCCGCCTGAGCGGCCACGGCGCGGTGTCGCACATCGGCGACGACAACGGCGCGCTGCTCGCAGACGCCAGGGTGAAAGATGGCCGCGTCGTCTTTCTCACAGACCCGCACATCGTCGCGAACAACGGCATCAAGGAAGCCGACAACGTCGTACTGGCCCTGAACCTGTTCGACGACCTGCCGCCGGGCAAAATCGCCTTTGATGAGTTCCATCACGGCTACGGCTCGCACGCCACAAGCGAAGGGGTGCTGGCTTACTTTCGCGGCACGCCGGTGCCGTGGCTCTTCTGGCAGGGCGTGTTGATCGCGGCGGTCGCCACCTACACCTTCGGGCGGCGGTTCGCGCGCCCGCTGCCGCTGCGGCGTGAGCGGCGCACGACCAACCTGGAGTTTGTCTCTTCGATGGCGACGATCACGCGGCTGGCGCGCGCCACCGACCTGGCGATGCAGAACGTCTACTGGGACTTTCGCAAACGGCTGTGCCGTTACAGCGGCTTGCCGCCGAATGCCGAGAGCGCGCAACTGGCGGCCAGGGCAGCGCGGCGCGCCCGCCTGGACGAAGCCGAGCTGGCGCGCCTGCTGATGGTCTGTGATCAGGTCTCGCGTGGCAGACCGGTTAGCGACGCCGAGTTGTTGCGGCTGGTGACGCGCATTCGCGAGATCGAATCACAGCTCGGCATCTGAAGCCGCCTTCCGTTAACCACGGGCCGCATTTTCTTTGCCCACCCGGCGGCTTTGTGATAATCCTCTCTGCGCCGCTTCAGGCTATTGGTCGCAACTTCAGGCAAAGGAGCATTCGATATGAAAATGCGATGGGTATGCTGGACGCTGCTGGTCGCGCTCGTGGTCAGCTCGACCGCCGGCGCGCAGAGCATCAAGCTGGCGCAAGGAGCAAAGAAGATGAAGATTTACATCTCTGCCGATATGGAAGGCATTGTCGGGGTGGTGACGAACGAGCAGCTCGGGCCGCAGGGCTTCGAGTACAACCGCTTCCGCGAGTTCATGACCGCCGAAGTCAGCGCCGCCGCGCAAGCCGCTTTAGACGCCGGCGCGACCGAAGTGGTCATCAGCGATTCGCATGGCAATGGCCAGAACCTGCTGATCGAAAAGCTGCCCCGGTCGGTGACCATCGTGCGCTCGTGGCCGCGCCCGCTGATGATGATGCAGGGCATTGACGAATCGTTCGACGGCGCTATCTTCATCGGCTACCACACCAGCACGAACAACACCGCAGGGGTGCGCGCCCATACGATTTCGAGCGCCCGGCTGGCAGACGTGCGGCTCAACAATGTCTCGATGCCCGAAGCCGGCATCAACGCCGCCATCGCCGGCCATTTCAACGTGCCGGTGATTATGGTTTCGGGCGACGACGCGGTGGTTAAAGAAGTCACCGGCTTGCTCGGCAACATCGAAGGCGCGGTCGTCAAGTGGTCGTATGGCTTTCACTCGGCGCGCACACTGACGCCGGAGGTGGCCTATGAGCTGATTCGCGAAAAAGTCCAGCGCGCCATCAGTCGCATTAAAGAATTCAAGCCCTACAAGGTCAAAGCGCCGGTGCAGCTCGACGTGCGCTTCAAGAATTACCGCCCGTCGGAGATGCTCAGCTACCTGTCGATTGTCGAGCGCACAGACTCGCACAGCATTCGCTTCCTTGGCAAAGACATCGTCGAGGTGTCGAAGTTTCTGGAGTTCATCACGACCTATGAGCCGGCGCTGGAGCCGTGATGAACGCGATCCCGCTAAGAGGCGAATTTATGCAGATTGTGGGTGCTTCTTGCGCGAGTGTAACGCAAATTTCACCAGGCCGGCCAAGGCGGCCACACTCATGGCGACATAGAGAATCCAATTCGTGCGACTATCTCTATGAAAGGCCAATAGCCAGAGGCTAACCCCGAAGATGATGGCGTAGAGCACGCCATAGACGACTAGGTTGGGGATTTGTGGGTTTCTATCAGTCTTCATCTAAATATCTCCCGGCAGGTTTGAGAACGGATGGTTAGCGAAGGGGCTATCGGCTCAGCAAGGCCATTAAACAAAACTTGTCATGGCCAGTCAAGAGATTGTTCCAGGGCTTTCTAAGGCGGCAAGCGCCTGATTCCACGCGTCAGGATGCAGCGTTGCCGCGCGTCGTAATCGCGCCACTTGGATTTGTGTTACACTAGCGGTAGAAATCGCCGCCCGAAGGTAGCACGTTATGACCACACTGAAGAAAACCCTACTGGCCGCCGCGCTCCTGCTGATCTTGAATATGACCGGGCAGACGGCACGCGCTGACGTGCTGCGGCTCAGGCTGAGCGACCAGATCACGCCGGCAAGCGCCGAAGTCATCACCTCGGCCATTGCCCGCGCCGAGCGCGAGGGGGCTGAAGCCTTGATCATCACGCTCGACACGCCCGGCGGTCTCGATACTTCGATGCGCGAGATCGTTTCGCGCATCGATACGTCGAGTGTGCCGGTCGTGATCTATGTCGCGCCGAGCGGCGGGCGCGCTGCTTCGGCGGGCTTTGTCATCTTGATGGCCGCAGACATCGCGGCGATGGCACCGGGCACGGCGACCGGCGCGGCGCACCCGGTCACAGGCGACGGGCGCGACATGGAAAAGACGATGGCCGAAAAGGTCACCAATGACGCCGCCGCTTACGTGCGCAGCCATGCGGAACGCCGCGGGCGCGATGCGCAAGCCGCCGAGTCCACCATCCGCGAGAGCAAATCTTTTACCGAGCGCGAAGCCTTAGAGAAACACTTGATTGACCTGATCGCCCGCGACGATGCTGACCTGTTGGCGCAGCTCGATGGCCGCACGGTGACGCGCTTTGATGGCAGCCGCGCGCCGCTTGCGATTGCCGGCAAAGCGGTGACCGACATTACGCCGTCACTGCGCGAAAGGCTCTTGATGGCGCTCGCCGACCCGCGCATTGCCTTCATCCTGTTCGCGCTCGGCGCGCTCTGCGTGTACTTCGAGTTTCAACATCCGGGCGCCATCCTGCCTGGCGTCGTCGGCTCGGTATCGGTGGTGCTGGCGCTTTATGGGTTTCACATGCTGCCGATCAACCTGACGGGTGTGCTGCTGCTCGGCGTCGCCCTCGGACTGTTCGTGCTGGAAGCAAAGGTCGGCGGCTTTGGCGTCATCGGCGCGGGCGGCATCGCGGCGGCGGTGATCGGCGCGCTGATCCTGGTTGACGTGCGCACGCCTGAGCTGCGGCTGCCGTTGAGCCTGGTGCTTGCGGTCATCGTGCCGTTCGCGGTCATCCTGATCTTCATGCTGAAGCTGGCGGTGCGGGCTCGGCGCATGAAAGTGACGACGGGGATGGCCGGCATGATCGGCCTGCATGGCCGCGCGCAGACCGCGATTGCGCCGGAAGGCACCGTCTTTGTGCGCGGCGAGCTGTGGCGGGCGCGCTCCGTTATGCGCATCGCCTCCGGCGAAGGCGTGCGCGTCACCGACATTAACGGCCTGACGCTCAACGTCGAAGCTGAGAAGGATGACGCCGTCGCGCCGCGCAAAGCCTCGGCGGTGGCCGAATAGAGAATCGCTAACGTGAATTAGTCGCTTGCCGATTGGCCGCAAGCGCCGTCGGCTTCCCTCAAACTGGCCAGTCCATCAAACAGGAGGCAGCTATGCCGAAAGAGCTTTTCACATTGCCGATCATCGCGCTGGTCATCTTCGTGCTGTACCTCATCAGCGTCATCAACATCCTGCCCGAGTACGAGCGCGGCGTCATCTTCCGGCTGGGCCGTTTGTTGCCGCAGGCCAAAGGCCCGGGCGTCATCCTGGTCTTCCGACCCATTGACCGCATCGTCCGCATCAGCCTGCGCACGGTTGCCTTTGATGTGCCGCCGCAGGACATCATCACGCGCGACAACGTCACCGTGTCGGTCAACGCGGTCGTCTATTTCCGGGTAATTGATCCGCGCCGCGCCGTCGTCGAGGTCGAGAACTATTTGTACGCTACATCACAACTGGCGCAAACCACCCTGCGCTCGGTGCTGGGCGAAGCCGACCTGGATGATCTGCTGGCCGAGCGCGAAAAGCTGAACGCGCGCTTGCAGCAGATTCTCGATCTGCACACAGACCCGTGGGGCATCAAGGTGTCGCTGGTCGAGATCAAGGCCGTTGACCTGCCGCAAGAGATGCGCCGCGCCATGTCGCGCCAGGCCGAAGCCGAGCGCGAGAAACGCGCCAAGATCATCCACGCCGAAGGCGAATACCAGGCCGCCGAGAAGTTGCTCTCGGCAGCGCGCACGATTGCCGCCGAGCCGGTCGCCGTGCAATTGCGCTACCTGCAAACGCTCACCGAAATCGGCGTCGAGCAAAATACGACTGTCGTCTTCCCGCTGCCGCTTGATATGATTTCGACTCTGATCGGCGGCGCCAGGCCGCGGCAGGAAACTTTCACGGTTCAGCCCCGCGAACCGGTAGAAATTCGTTAGTTCTTAGTTCCTGGTTTCTAGTTCCTAGTTCCTGGTTTGCTAGATAGCGAAACCGCATCGAGCTATAGACCAGGAATTAGGAACCACGAACTAGAAACCTCTTTTGACACTATGAGCAATAAACAAGTCGTTGCCATTTTCATCATTGGGATTGTCCTGCTGCTGGCCGCGTTCTGGGCCGGACTGGCCATCGTCAAACAAGACGCGCCGGCGAGCGCCAACCAGACCAGCGCCACGGCCAATCAAAATGCCGCTGCCGGTCAGGCGAACAAGCAAGTGGCCAGCGCCGGCTTGACGACGCGGCCAGCCACTCAGCCGGCGGGCGATGACAACACCCAGTACGTGGTTTTGATCGGCACCTTCGGCACGCTCGAACAGGCCAAGCAGCTTGAATCCGACATGCGCCGCGATTACATCGCCACGCACGTGCAGATGCCGAGCGGCGGCGACACGCTCTACCGCGTCGTCATCGGCCCGTATAAAAAGCGCGACGCCGAGCAGGTCGCCGCCGACCTCTCGAACAAGCGCAAGGGCATCATGATCCAGCCGTGGACGCAGAATTAACACTCGGATGGCGGATTACTACCAGGAAGACCTCGCCTTCATTCACGATGTCGGCTACGGCGAGTTTGCGCGGCAAGCCGCCGCCGGCCTATTCGATATCTTCACTCGCTATGGGATTCGCAACGGTCTGATCGTTGACCTCGGCTGCGGGTCTGGGCTGTGGGCCGAGCAACTGGTCGAGCGCGGCTACGACGTGCTCGGCATAGACATCTCCGCGGCGATGATCCGACTGGCGCGACGCCGCGTGCCGCAAGCCAAATTCCGTGTTGACTCGCTCTTTCAAGCCGCCATTCCGCCATGCCAGGCGGTCACGTCACTCGGCGAATGCATCAGCTATCTCTTCGACACCGGCAACAATGACCGGGCGCTCAAACAACTCTTCCGGCGCATCTACGACCAGATGGCCTCCGGCGGCGTCTTCATTTTCGACGTGATGGAACCCGGCGCGCTGGGGCGCGCGACCTCTGCGCGAAGCTTTGCGGAAGGCGACGGCTGGGCGACGCTGGTTGAAAAGAAAGAAGACCGCCGGCAACAAACCTTGATCCGCCGCATTACGACTTTTCGCAAAGTCGGCGGCTGTTATCGCCGCGCCGAAGAAGTCCACCGCGTGCGTTTGTATGAAGCCTCTGCGCTTGCCGCCGAACTGCGGCGCACAGGCTTTCGCGTGCGCGCCGTGCGCCGCTATGGCAGCTATGCGCTGCTCAAAGCGCGCGTCGCTTTCATTGCTCGCAAACCAGAATCGAAAAGGTAGGAATTAGCCTTTACCTGTCCAGCACGAGAACCTGGCGGCCGGCGATTTCGGTTAACTGCTCTTCGGCATGCTCGCGTAGCTCGGCAGGCGCGAGCCGCACCATCTGTTCGAGTGGCATAGCGGCCAGCACACGCCGCGTCACTTCATAACCGAGCAGGTAGCCGCCGCGCGCCGGCACCGATTCTGCCGGGGCATTCCTGAACCATGCCTCGTACTGCTCGGGCGGCGCGTTTCCGGCGACCAATTCGAGGAAGCGCGCGGCGTTGGCGCGCAAGTCGTGCGCCTGCGCCTTCTGACTCTCATCGCTGAAATGCAGGTAGAAGGCCAACGGGTGGCCGGGCAGCATGGCTTCGGTGGCGGCGACCGCCATGCCTTCGATCATCAGCGGCATGTGCGGCGCGCGGAATTCCTCGAGCGCCGGGTGCTGAAACAGGAAGCCGAAATGATAGAGGTGGAAGAATTCGTGCAGCAGCGCGAGGCGCAATTCGTCGGGCGCATAGCCGCACAGCACGTCCGCCCCCAGGCAGAGTGTGTCGGGCACGCCGGCTTCGTTCTGCACAGGCCGCACCGCGCCGTCAAAGCGCAACAGGCTCAGGCCGATGTAGATGTCGCGTTGCTGCTGGTAATCGGGGAAGCGCGTCTTGAAGGCGATGAACGCGCCGATGAGCGGGCTGGTGTGCGGATCGGCGAGCTGGCGATTGAACTCGCGTAGCGCCTCGATGCGCTCCGGCATGCGCACCAGAAATTCATTAAGCATGGCGCGGCGCGATTTCACATCAGCGTTGCGGTAGACGGCGCGCTCAAAGTAGTCGCGGTACTTGTCCTCGACCATGCGCTTCCACCAGTAACGCTGCTGCGCCACCGGCTTATCCTTCATCGCCTCCCAGAAGGTCAGGAAATCATCAACGACGTTGACGACCTTCGCGCCTTGAAAGAGCCGCTCGAAGATGCCGCGCTCGGCAAGCGGTTTTCCCTGGACCACGGGCGCGCAGACCGGCAGCAAGAGCGCCAGTAAAAGAAGCGGGATTCGTCGAGTACGCGCCATCGAAAACTCCTTGGGAAGAAGCGATCTCGGCCTGCTGTCCACTAGAACGCGCCAGCCTGCGAAAAGTTGCAGCCCGAATAGACTAAGCCCAGCCGCGCCAAAAGGCCAGGGAAAACTAGGAGGCAGGAAGCAGGAGGCAGGAAGCAGGAGGCAGGAGGCAGTCAAAGAAAGGCCATCACTCGGCGTCTTTAGCGATTCATGTCATCGTGCAACGGCAGAAAGCGAAACGGTTGACTGCCTCCTGCTTCCTGCTTCCTGCTTCCTATCATCCGTTGCCGGTCACGACGAGAGCCGCTCGTAGGCTTCGAACTCGGCGTCGGCCAGGTCATACAGCTCAAGCCGACGATAGGCTTTGCCCAGATAATAATGCGCCATCGCGTGGTTGGGTTGCAGCTTCAAGGCTTGCTGTAACTCTTGCACGGCGCGGCGCGTCGTCGCTTCGTCGAGCGAGCGCTCGGACTGAATCTCCAGCGCCGCGCCCAGTTGATAGTGCGCGTCAAAGTCTGCGGGCGCCAGCTTGACGTATTCGCTCAGCAGTTGCACGGCTTCTTCATAAAGCCCAAGCTGAACGAGCGCCGTGCCGAAGTTCAGATAAAAGGTCGGGATACTGCGGGCGTATTGCGCGTCGCTGAGCGTCTTGCGATACTCGAGCGCCGCCCGCGAATTGTCGCCGTTCGCCTGATATGCCAGGCCGCGCAGGTGGTGGGCACGAGCGCTGTCGGGCTGGACCGTGAGGGCGCGGTCGAGATAAGGCACGGCGCGGGCGGTGTCCTGCCGGGTGAGGTATAGCTTGCCGATGTTGAGCAGCGAATAGAAGTGCTTCGGGTCTAAGACCAGCGCCGTCTCCCAGGCTTCCAGAGCGCCCGCTTCATCGCCGCGCGCGGCGCGCAGCTCGCCCAGCATGCCGTTGGCCTGCGCCGTGTCGGCAAGCCCCAGCGAATAATTGACGAACTGTTCGGCGCGCGCATGGTCGTCGCGCTTGACCGCGCCGAGCGCCGTTTGCGCCAACAAATCGGCGTCGCTTGCCGCGAGCGGCGAGCGGCCTTCGAGGTAGGCGAGCGGCGACACCGCATGGGCAAGCAGTTGTTTCACATTGCGCTCGACCGTCTCTTCCGTCGTGCCGACGCGGCGCGGCGCGTTGAATTCGATCAGCGCATTGTTGTCGGTGTTCAACTGTGCGCCGTTTGTAAGGTCGGCTACTTCCTGCGGGCCGAGGTAAAAGCGCGATAGCAGGTCGGTCGCCTGCGTCGTCTTAATGCGTTTGAGGTCGGCGGCGACCGGGGCTTCATTGAAGTGCGCTTGCATGACTTGAAGGTCGAGCTTGCGATCCATTTTGCTGCCGAGCAGCATCAAGTCGCCTTCAGCGCCGCGAAAGATGTAGACGTAAGGGAAGGCGGCGTGGAAGGTGGCGATCAGCGTGCGCACGTCTTCCGGGGCCATCTCGTAAAGTTGCAGCCACTGACCGAAGAGGCCGTCTTCTTTCAAGCGCTCGGCGCCGCGCTTGAAGTATTCGAGCGTGAACAGGTTGGCGACGCCCGTGAGCCAGGGGTTGGACGGCTCAGAGATGATCACATCAAACTTCTCGTCGGTCGTGTAGATGAAATTGCGCCCGTCGTTCGAGATCAATCGCAGGCGCGGGTCCTGAAGCGGGCGGTTATTGACGTCTTCAAAGTAATGCGTCGCTTCGACGACCGCCGGCTCAAGCTCGACGCAGGTGACGCGCTTGACCGGGAACTGTTCGACCGACCCTAAAGTGACGCCGCTGCCGAGGCCGATCAACAGCACATCATCAGTCTGCTGGCGAACCAGCAGCGGCAGGCTGCCGATAAGAATCTGCGTCGGCATATCGCCGGTGGTCGAGGCTTCGGGCTTGCCGTTGACTTTCAGCACGCGCCCTTCGTTCATCCGCTGCACAGCGACGGTCGCCGTGATGCCTTCTTTATAATAGATGCTCTCGCCCTGACCGCGTCGCAGGTATTCAGAGATTTCCGCCTTGCTCTTATTGCTCAACTGCGGCGCGTAGCGATAGACGGCGCTCGACATGACTTGCGAATCCCACGCCGGCTCGAAGACGACGATGCCGATGATGGCGAGCGCCGACACGGCGATGCCGGCCCAGGCCGCGAGGGGGCGAGCGGGCGACGCCGCGACAGGCGGAGATTTCGCCGGTCGCCGCGCCTCTGTGTTTTTCTCTCGCCGCGCCGCCGTGTCGCCGCGTCGCCGCGTCTCTGTATTCGTCTCTCGCTTTGGTAAGACAAAAAACAGCGCCGCCGCGACGACGAAGTTCAGCGCCGCGCACAACCGCAGACTGCCGAGCAGGCCGATGACAGGGATCAAGATGAAGCCGCTGGCGAACGAGCCGACAATCGCGCCGATGGTGTTGGCGGCGTAGGCTTCGCCGACCGTGCGCCCGCTGCGCCGCGCCGCCTGGCTGGTCGAGATGATGCGCACGACGAGCGGAAAGAGCGCTCCCAGCAACAGCGTCGGCCCGATCATCACCAGCGCCGAAATCAGGAAACGCGCAAACAACAGCACGGTGAATGAGCCGCTGCCGACAATGCGGTAGAGTTGCACAAAGACATAAGGCAGATCGTTAAACAGGTGCGCGCCGATGAACGAGGTGACGCCGACGCCGATCTCGATAATCGCGAATGCCATCACCGGGCGGCGTATGCGATCCGCGAAACGCGAGACGGCCGCCGCACCGGCCGCCAGCCCTGTCAGAAACGTCGTCAGCATGATGCTGAAGGCGTAGACCGACGAGCCGATAATTAGCGCCAGCACGCGGCTCCAGATGACTTCGTAGGCGAGCGCGATAAAGCCGCTGACCGCGAACGACACCAGGATGACGACGAGCGCGCGGCGGCTCAGGTTGTCATTTGTGAGAGAAGTGACTTTCGCAGAGGCGGCAGCCGTGGGCGACGCGATTTCTTGGCCGCGACCGAGTAAGCCGCTTTCGCTGATCTCGCCGTCTGCTTCTTCGAGGCGCGAGATGCGCAGCGCCGCCAGGCCCAGCGTGATGTTAATCGCCGCCGCCGTCGCCGTCGTCGCATGCATGCCAAGCAGCGGGATGAGCGCAAAGCCTGTGACCGCCGCGCCGATGACTGCGCCAAAGGTGTTGAGCGCGTACAGCGAGCCGACGCGCAAACCAATGCGGTGGGCATCGCGCGCGTAATAGCTCGCCAGCACCGGCAGCGTCGCGCCCATCAAAGCGGTCGGCAGAATCAACACCAGCGCGGCGAAGAGAAAGCGCACAAGGCTCAGGGTGAAGAAAGAGAGTTGCAGCCAGCGCCAGATGGGATGATAGATCACCGGCAGCGCGGCGAAGATGAATGGCACGGCCAGGCCGTAGACGCCGATGCCGATCTCAAGCCAGCCGTAGAGGCGCAGCGGGCGCGGGATGGATTCCGAGCGCCGCCCGAAATAGAAGCTGCCCAGCGCCAGCCCGCCCATGAAGGCGGTTAGCACCGTGCTGACCGCGAAGGTCGTCGCGCCAAAGACCAGCACCAGCTCGCGCACCCAGACCACCTGATAGACAAGGCCGCTGATGCCCGAGGCAAAGAAGCAGAGCAATACGGCCCAGGCGATGGCGGGCCGCTCGGTGCGCGTGACAGCTTGAGATTTCGACATCCGCTTTAACTGCTGCTATGGAGTTGTGGTCGCATGCTGCGCCTGGATCGTCAGCCCGATTGGTCAGGCGTTAACAAGAGGCCATGCACGGGGCTGGGAATCGGCAGACTTCCAAGCGGCCTCATCATATTCTTGCACTCGCCGCCGACCAGTGACAAGACCAGTTCGACTTGCCGCACGGGCGGCGCGGGTGTAATAAGCTTTTTACAAGGCCGACCCGCGGCTGAAGGAGTGGCTGAAATGAGTTGCAAAACCATGGTCTCGCTTAAAGCTCAAGCTCGATCTTGTCCCGGAGGCGCGGCAGCAGACGGGGGAGGTGCGAATCACCGTTCGCAGCGGCTACTATGCAAAGCCGCGCGGCGGTTAAGCCCCGCCGGGCTTTTGCTTCAATACAAAAACATTGCCGGCGATGGTGATCTTGCCTTTGCGCTTGCGGCCCTGAGGATTCGGCGCAACCGTGAAGGTCGCGGTGCCATTGCCGCTGCTCGCGCCGGCGGTAATTGTAATCCACTCTACATTCGTTGTTGCCTGCCAGGGACAGGCCGGAGAGCTTGCAGAGACCGTAATGGCTATGGTGCCGCCGCCGCCTGAAATCTTGCCGGTTTCGGGCGTGATTGTCACCGAGCAGTTCGCCGGCGGCGCGGCTTCTTGCGTCACCGTGAAGGCGCGATTGCCGACCGTGATTTGTCCCTGTCGCGGCTGGCCCGTCAGATTTTCAAGCACCGTGTAGCTGACCACGCCGCTGCCGCTTCCCTGCGCGGCGCGAATCATCACCCAGCTTTCGCCCGTCGTCGCCGTCCAGTTGCAGCCGGCCTCTGCCGTCACGTTGATCTGCGCGTCGCCGCCCGCCGCCGCGAACGCCTGGCTGGCCGGCGACAGGGCGACCGAGCATGACGGGCCGCCCATCACGATCACGTTCATCGAATACGACGGCACGCTGAACAGGAAATTCGCGCCGACGCCGCCAATCATCGTCGTCGCAATGTCAGGATAACCGGGGCCGACGCCGAGGTGCGCCGCATCATCTTGCGGCTTGCCATACGAATGCACAGTCGCCATCTCAGGCGGCGCAAATCCCGTCAGGTTGATGCGGGCGTTGAGCGCGGCGGTCGGGTTCTTATTAATCAACAGTAGCGCCAGCGCGCCGTCCGCGCGCTTGACGGCGTAGGCCGCAAGCAGCGTCGAATCGCTCGCCGCTTGCACAACCCGGTCGCCTTCAGCCGCGAACAACGACATCAGCTTGCTTGCGTAATAAGTCGGGTACGGCTCACTGGTGTCCGACACCAACCCGTAATCGCCGTACAAGCGCCAGCCGTAGAGCAGCGGGCTGTTGTTATTCGCTGCCTCTCGACTGTTACGCAAATCCCACCACATCCATGTCGTGAGCTCTGTCTGCAAGATCTGTCCGAAGTTGTCTGCGTAAACCAGGCCGTTGACGAGACTCGTCGTCTGCTTGCCCGGCAGACTGCTGACCGAATTGTTTTCCGTGCAGACCAGCTCGACCTGCGCGCCCGCTGCGCCGAGATAGTCGTTGAGCTGACGGCGCAAATCCGCCGCCTCTGCCGCCCAGCCTTTCGCGGATTGCAGCAGCGCGGCGTCGTTTTCGCCGCCGGGATTTTGATCATAGCGGTGATAGATGACGAAGTCCGGCACAACGCCGAGACTGCGCAAGGTCGCCAGGACGACGGGCGTCCAGCCTGTATGCGTCTGCCCCGTGCGCGGGTTAGTCGCCGGGTGGTCGGTGTAATGAACGAACCAGCTATCCTCGCCGCTCAAGACGACAACGCCGACCTTGATGCTCGGGTCTACGGCTTTCATCAAAGTGATGTAATCGCGCGCCGCAAGCGCGTAGGTGTAAGGATCGTGATGCCGCTGCCGCGTGTCGGTTTCCCAAGAGCCGAAACATTCGTTGCCAATCTCCCAGTACTTGAAGCCGTAGTGCTGTGTGGCGTTGGCATACTGCACCCAGTCGGCGGCTTCCTGCGGCGTGCCGGTGCCGTAATTGGCGGTAATCACCGCCTGCGCCTTGATGGCTTGCGCGACGTTGGCAAAGGCGTCAAAGCTGGTCGCCCACGTCCAGGTATTGTTGAGGGTTGTGTTGGTTCGCCAATGATACTCGTCGGAAAGCGAGCCGCCGGGAAAGCGCAGCAGGCGCGTGCCGTTGGCGCTCAACAACGACACGGTCGTCGCGCTGTTGAAGTGGCTGTCCCAGATCGCGGCATTGAGGCCGAAGAGGCGCGCGTCAACGGCGCGTTTGATCGTGCCGGCGTCTACGTTCACGAGCACTTCGCTCTGGGCGCGGGCGGTGATGGCGAAGAGAAGCAGCAAGGACAACAGGGCCGGTGTACGACCGAAAGCGCGACGCATAAGAGAGTGCCTCCCCGACGAATGAACGCAGTGACGAATGATCTGGGGTAAAAGATACGGCGGTCATGTTAGCAGAGACGATGCGCGAAAAGCGAATGACCGCCGCCGCCGCGCAAGCGCCCGGCGGCTTCGCAGGCGGATTGCTTTTTGCGAAAGGCTGAAGGAAAATCTCGGACTGCAACATCAACCCTCGGTCCAGGAGCTAAGCCCATGATCGCAACCATGATGCTCGCCTGCATGCTCTTGTTCGGCGGCCAGCAGACTCAGCCCGCCGCGCCGCCGTCATCACAAGCCGCCGCGCCAGCCCGCCCTGCCGAATCTCAGGGGCGCTCAACGGATGCGGCAAAGCCCGCCACCGCGCCGGTTGTTGATGAAACGCCGGTCGTCACCAAACACACGATCAGCATCAACGGCAAGACGCTGGCCTACACCGCGACGGCCGGGTTCATGCCGATCAAGAGTCAGACGGGTGAGACCGAAGCGCACATCTTCTTCATGGCCTACACGCTCGACAACGTTGCCAACCCGACCGAGCGCCCGCTGATGTTTTCGTTCAACGGCGGCCCCGGCTCGTCGTCTGTGTGGCTGCACCTGGGGGCGCTCGGCCCGCGCCGCGTCAAGATGCTCGATAATGGCGAGATGCCGCCGCCGCCTTATCAGGTCACGGACAATCCGCAGACATGGCTCGATCAGACCGACCTGGTCTTCATCGATCCGGTCGGCACCGGCTACAGCCGCGCGACGAAACCGGAGCTGGCAAATAAGTTCTACGGCCTGCAAGGCGACCTGGCTTCGGTCGGCGAATTCATCCGCCTCTACCTGGCGCGCAACGGGCGCTGGTCGTCGCCGCTCTTTCTGGTCGGCGAAAGCTATGGCACGACGCGCGCGGCGGGGTTGGCGGGTTATCTGATTGATCGCGGCATTGCGTTTAATGGCGTCGTTCTGGTTTCGACGGTGATGAACTTTCAAACCCTGCTGTTCGCGCAAGGCAACGACCTGCCCTACATCTTGATTCTGCCGAGCTATGCGGCGACCGCCTGGTATCACAAGCGATTGCCGGCGGATTTGCAGCGCCAGCCATTGCGCAAAGTGCTCGATGAAGTCGAAGCGTGGGCGGCGAGCGATTACACCGTCGCCTTGGGCAAGGGCGACCGGCTGACGGCTCAGGAGCGCCAGGCAGTGACTGAGCGGCTGGCCCGTTACACGGGGCTTGACCGGCAGTTCATCGCCAACGCCAACCTGCGTGTTGACCTGGGGCATTTCGACAAAGAGCTGTTGCGCGATCAGCGGCGCAGCGTCGGTCGGCTCGACAGCCGTTTCAAAGGCATAGACGCGTCGGCGGTGAGCGAGCGGCCCGACAGCGACCCGTCAAACAACGCGATTCGCCCGCCCTACACCGCCGCCTTTAACAGCTACGTGCGCACCGAGCTGGGCTTCAAGTCCGACCTTGAGTATTACATTCTCGGCGGCGGCATCGGGCGCTGGGACTGGGGCATCAATAACGGCTACGCCGACACCAGCGAGATGCTGCGCAACGCATTTGCCAAGAATCCTTACTTGAAGCTTTTTGTTGCGTGCGGCTATTACGACATGGCGACGCCGTACTTTGCCGCCGAGTATACGTTGAATCACATGAACCTCGACCCCGCCCATCGCGACAGTATTCGTCTGGAGTATTACGAGGCGGGCCACATGATGTACATCGATGCGGGCATGCTGGCCAAGCTCAAGCAGGACGTGTCGTCGTTCATCAAGAGCGCGCTTTCACGCCCCTGACGCGCCAACAGCTTGTCTGACGCCGTTAACAAATCGGCGGGCGGCCACAATTGATCGCCTGATGTGGCGGCGGATAGACTATTGGGCGTCAAACATCCTTTTTCTCCTCTGCGTCTTGTTGTCGCAACCGCCACAATAGCGTTTCGCGGTCACGTAATTCGCCCTCGACTATAATCCCCTCAAACCGCGCTGCTTCAATTTGATCGACAGTGAAAGTCGCGCCAGTAAGGTTTGCGCCATCGAGGGTTGCAGTACTGAGTTCTGCGCCATCGAGAGATGCTTCAGAAAGGTCTGCGTTAAAAAGGTGTGCATCACGGAGGTCAGCACCGATGAGGTTGGCAAAACTTAAGTCGGTGTGGCTAAGGTATGCTTCGTAGAGGTTTGCACCTCTGAGATCTGTCCCGGTAAGGTTTGCGCAGTAGAAGTCAGCGCCACTAAGGTTGGCGCCGCTGAGGCGGGCGCCCTCGAGGTATGTGCCGCTGAGATCTGTTCCTCTTAAATTCACACGGCCAAGAAATATCCAACCAGGAAACTCACCATCTGGCCGCCAACCGGCGGCGTTGATGCGGGCAATATAGTTCTTGAAGTATTGAGCGCTATCGCCACTTGGCTTAAACAAGAGGCGTTCGTGAGCGTCACGTTGGTCAATCGCTTGATACTTTCTTGGTTGAATCACTTCCGACAGGTTTGGCTCTTGTTCACTATCAGCCATATACGCATGAACCAGCGCGGCGAGCAGGCAAAGCCCTTCGCCCAGCCGCGCGTCAACCGTCGTCGTGCGGACATAAGCTGGCCCTCTGGCGTCGGGGTCAAGTGGAGCCACATACTCGACCAGCTCATTCACATAAGCCGGGATGAGTTTGGCCTCTCGCCCGCGTCGCTCTTTTACGACCTGCGGGCGCAGATGCACGCCTTCGCCCCACCATTCCCACAGGTCTGCCACGCCCGTGCGTACCTGTTTCCAACCCTCCCAATCCAGCGCCGCCGTCGGCATACCAATCCGCTTTGCCCGATTCGGCGAAACGGCTTCTCCTCGTTTCAATGCGACGGCTCGCGCGATCTCCCATTGGATTAATCTCTCCAAGTGTCGTTTCACTTCCGACGTCAGCCATTGCGATACGAGTAGCTCCGAGAGGTTGCGCGAAAAATCATAACGAAAGTCGCCCGCATCGTTGGGGTCAAAATCCTGCCAGTAATTCGCACGCTCCGGCGGCGTGCGGCGCTGCTTGCGCCCGAAATCTTTCAACGCTTCGACAATGCCTTCGGCGAACAGGTATTCGCGGAACGATTTGTGGCCGAACTCGCAGCCGAGATTCTGGTGGCCGCCTTTGAAGTAAAAACTGATTAGCAAAGACGACAGCTTCCGTTCTTTCGTGTCGCGCTCGACGCGATCATCAAGGTGAGTCGGCTCCATGCCCAGCCGTAAGGCCAGTTCTTTCAGCGGAATGTTCTCTTGCCCAAACAAGGTGATCGCCGCCGCCGTCTGGTGCAGCAGATCGCGCAACTCGCCTTCATAAACTTTGTGCTGGTCGCGGCTGTCGTCTTCGGCGTCCTCGGCCTTGCCGGCTTTCTTGCAGGTCAGATCAATCAAGTGGCGATAGAGCGTCGTCGTATCTTCGACCAGTTGCGCCGGGTCGTCGGGCCATTCCGAGATCAGCCGCACGGCCAAATGCGCCAGCAGCGGCAAGCCGAGCGCGTCAAGCTCGCCCGACGCATCACTGCCGGTTTGCTTGAAAGACTCATCGTATCTCTTAAACAAAGGCTCGAAATGCGTCAGCGGCGGAACTGCCCAACGGTCTTCTTCCACGAGGCTACCGCTCTCTTTCGGAAGCGGAATCAGCGGCTTTTTCGCCTTCACAGCCTCCGCCAAGTTGCCGACGAACTGCCGCAGTTGTGCAGGGCTTAACCGGCGAATCGAAAGAATCGGCGTCTTCTCGCGCAGACAATTCGTTTCGCCGATGTCGCTCGTCGGCCTACCGGTCAGGATGACGCGGACGAGCGGCTTTTGCCTTTGCGTATTCTGTGACAGGAAGTGGCCGTTGATCTGGTCGAGCATCTGCGCGACTTTCTGCTGGAAGCCACGGTCGCTCAGGCTGATCTCGTCCCAGCCGTCGAAGATAAAAATATATTTGCACAGGTGCTGATACGCGCCGACGCCGCGCTCGCCGAGAATGCTGTAGTCGAGAAACAAATTGCTGGCCGGCGGCACAGCTTCCGAGTAATTCTCATCGCCAAACAGCACGGCCTTTGGCAGCGCGTCCTTGATGTGCGTGTCGAAGCTCAGGTCTTTGATGCGGACCCGAACTGGGTGCAGGTTGCGCTTGAGCAGCTCGTCGCACAGCTTCAGCGTGAACGACGACTTACCCGCGCCGGCCATGCCCTGCACGATGATCGACTCTTTCAGATCGGGCGAGGCAATCAAATCGAGCACGGTTTGAATCAACGGCTGCCGCCCGCCGTGCTCTTCGCCAAACGGGTTGAGCCGCGCCGCCGCCGAACGCGGGTCGGGCTTGATCTCGCCCCAGGTCAGCTTACCGCATTCGGTCTCGATGTAGACGTGCTTCAAGGCGAACGGCGAGCGGCCCAGCACCGGCGCTTCTTCGTAGAGCCAGCGCTGATAGTTGGCATGCGCCGCCAGCGCTTTGCGCGCCTGCCGCTCTTCGCTGCCCAGATCGAGGTAGACTCGAAACGGCGCGAACTTTTCGGCAGTCTTCGCGTCCGAAAGCAACAGGGCCAGGCAATGCTGAAACTCCTGCTGCACCCGCGCCGTGATTCGGTCCACCTGGATTTCGACGTAGCCGACTTTGATGGCGGCGGTCTGCAAATGCAGGTTCGCCAGCTCGACGAACTCATGCTCTAGCGGATTCTTCCGCGAGAACGTGCCGATGTCCACTTCTTCGCAGGCCGGCAGCAACTCAAGCTGCGCTTTCGCTTCCGCGATTGCATGTTTTTCGCCGGTCGGCGCGCTCTCGGCTTTGAACGCTTTCTCGACGGCGCGCTGGTAAGCGATTGTGCAGGCGGTCAGTCCGAGCTTTTCCGGGTCCGTCTCTTTCGTTAGCTCCTCGGCAAGCTTGGTAAAGAACTTCAACGGTGGCAGGGCTTCGGCGGCGGCTTCACCGACAACGCCGGCCCACGGCGCGGCCTTGGCAATGGCGGTGGGGAAGCCCGTGCCTTTGAAGCCCTCGACGGCATCGCTGAAGAATTCGGTGATGCTCTTAATGCCTTTAACCAGGCGACCGGCTTTGCGCCTGCCGTCCGGCAGCAGCGACGTGAGACTGTTCATGTTTCATCCCCGGCTCTGAGGAGTAATCCGTTTCGCAGCGGGCAGTATGATATGGCATATTCGCACCCCAGGTAAAGTAAAGCTGACGGTGAAGAAGCAATGGCGGGGCCTTGATATGTGTAGCGCTCCGGCTGGCGAAAAGAAACCGCGGCGAGCAGAGGATTCACCGTCTGCTCGCCGCGGTTTCTTTCGTATGTGTGATGCGGCTACTGATCGTCGCCGGTGCCGGCGCGCTCCGGCCTTGCCATCGGCTCGGCGCGGCCTACCCGCGGCAGAGATGCGACCGGCTGTAGTAGTTCGACCGACCGCTCGCGTCTTTGAATCTGTTGTAGGTCTCGACAATCAGGGTGCCATTGTCAAGGAGTCCGGTAACGATGGTCTCCTTAAAGTTGAAGTCATAGCGCGCGGTGAAGGCGATGGCGTCCGTTGCGACGACACTATCGCCGTAAGCGATGCCCTCGACGACACCCCAATCGCAGGGCGAAGGCGAGCAGGCGCCGAACACCTGGACCGTCAACGCGCTTCCCTTCGTGCCGAGCACGACCTGTACGATGTTGCGGGTGTTCTTGTCGCAGCAGTTCCACTTGCCCGTCAGGTTTTTCAGCGATAGCGTCCCTTGAGCGCCGGCGAGGGCCTTGGCCGTTACCTTTTCATGAGCCGTGTTCTGTTGAATGGTTGCCATGTCTAATCCTCCAACGATACAAGGTGTGAAGCACTGAGACGTGCCGAAGCGATCTTGCAGAATAATTCAGTAAATGTAAAGTCCTTTCTGTTAAATTATCATTTGTTTTACTATTCGAAGTCGCGTCGATTATGCTCGGCTGCGCCGGTTGCACCGCGCGGAAATAGAAAAGCGGCGGCGCGGCTCTGATTGATGCCGCGCCGCCGCCCGAGTCAACGATCCTCATTCACCTATTGTTCGTCGCCGGTGCCGGCGCGCTCCGGCCTTGCCGTCGGCTCGGCGCGGCCTACGCTCAGGTGATCGTAATTCAGCGCCGCGTTGAAGAGCAGGAAGAACTCGCCCTGCGTCTGATGCCGCCACATCGGGTTTGTAGCAAACATCACCACATGGCCGCGGCCAACCGGAATGTCAACGACGGCGGGCTTGCCAACAAGGTCCGCGCCGCCCGCCAGCATGCCGCTGATCAGCAAATCCTTCTCGGTCGTCGCGAAGCGCAGCACGACGCGCGGCCTCAGATTCGGCGGCGTCGCGTACGGGCTCATAAACAGCCGCGCCTCTTCGTTCATTCCGTCTTCGCCGGGTCGCCCTGACGACGGTCGCTGGCCGGCCTGCGGCATCGATTGCGTGATGTCGGGATCACTCAACCCGCCACGGCCCGACGGGCGTGGCCCGCCCGCCGTCGTGCCGCCGCCGCCGCCGCCGCCACCCGCCCCGCCACCGCCCGGCCCCGCGGCGATTTGAAAGAGCGGCGCTTGATTGAAATAGACCGCCAACTGCTCGCCGTAGCCATAGGCAATCGGGCTCTTGCGATCTGCGAAGCTCGCGCTATAAACCGAGCCGCGCGCCTGCAAGCGCTCCGACTGCTGGATGGCGACGCCGCTCGTGATGCCGTAATCAATCGGCACCTGGGCGACCGTCGTGATGGGGATGAAGAGGCCGCCGTCTTCGACGAACTTCTGCAAGTTCAAGACGCCGCGCAGCTCCATGCCGCCGCGCATGTCGTCGGTCTGATCGGGCGAAAAGCCGAAGTTCGGCGTCACCTCGGATTGCTTCCAGGGCATCGGCTCGCCGCGTTTCGGCATGCCGCTGACGATGGTCTGCGCCGTGCCGCCGACCGGTGGGAAGATGATCACGTCATACTTCTCTTTCAGGTTCGGCGTGTCGCGCAGGACGTGATCCGAGATGTAGTCATAGGGAATCTTCAAGCGGTCGAACTCGATGCGGAACCAGCCTTCGTTCTGGGTGTTCGTCCAGGTATGAACGATGGCGATGCGCGGCGCGGCCAGCTCGTGCGTCTTCACCTCCGGGAGTTTGTCTATGGCGACGGCGGTGAGCCCCAGATCAACCACCGCGTCTTCGAGGCGCTGGCGGGCGTCCGCCGGGTTGCCCTCGAACTTGACGATGAACGAGCCGGCGTTGAACGACTGGTCGTCCATCTTGAACGCCTCTTCGGCGGCCAGCATCTTGATGTCTTTCAAACGATAGCGCAGCGTCGCCAGCGTGTTGTCGGTGTTGTGATTGATGATGAAGCCGGCCATCGCCAGCTTGCCGCTGATTTTGCCGCGCACTCGCGCGTCGCTGGTCAGCAGCACCATCGGCGTGTCGAGCACGCTCTTGTCGGTGACGCGCACGGTTTTAACGTTGCGCAGCGCGCCGAGCGTCCACCCCGTGTCGTCATACGGACGCGGGTCGTTAACGTTGTAATACTGCGTGTCCATCAGCATATCGGCCATGCGCGAATACGGCTGATCCATGCGGACGATGTAAGAGCCCGCCGCATATTTTTTGTCACCGACGCTGAACTCTTTGGTCGCGGTGTGAACTTCGACGCCCATCAGGCGCAGCAGGTTAATCATGTCCGCGGCTTCGACCGGCCGCGCATCGTCGCCGGGAATCACGTAAGCCGCCGGCCCTTCGTTGGCCGCCTTGAGGATTGACCGCTTGCTCTTCACATAAAAGTTATTCAGGAAGCGCTCGCGATTGTTGGCGACGTAGTTCATCGCGAAAAGAATCGCCGACTGCTGCAAGTTGATGTTGTTGCGGATTGACCACTTCACCCACGGCAGCGGCGGGTTCGGGCGATACCAGTCGCGCTGTGATTGCGGGCCGACATTGCGCGTCAGGGTGTCGGCGCCTGTGCCGCCATAGGTCTCGTAAAAGCGGCCCACCGAGTTATGGCCGTTGGCGACGTAAAACATATAATTCGGCGCCCAGCCATCATAAAACCCATGCGTCCAGACGCCGGGCACGCCGCGCTTGGTCATCTGCTCGATCTCGTGATAAGCCAGCACGTGCCACTCATCGATGACCAGCGGGTCGAGCCACGCATTGTATGGCCCGGTGCCGGTCGAGGTATAGAGGAACGGCACCGATTCGTGCAGGTCATGGAGAATCTGCGGGTGGTATTCGATGAAGGTCTTCATCTGATTGCGCGACAGGGCGAGCGCCATTCCCAGGCCGTCGCGGTTGTTGTCGTGGGCGACGTACTTGCCCCAGTAGAGCAGCGGCGGCATGGGCTTATTCGGGTTCGCCTTGTGATAGTAATACTGATCAACGGCGCGGTCGCGCCCGTCTACTTCGAGCGCCGGCGTAATCATGACGATGACGTTCTTGCGGATCGCTTCGATGAGCGGCGAATCTTCAACCGCCAGCCGATAGGCCATCTCCATCAGCATTTCTGGCGAGCCGGTTTCCGGCGAATGGATCGAGCCCGACGCCCAGTAAAAGGTCTTGCCTTCGCTGATGAGCTGTTGCGCCTGCTCGTCTGACAGGTGGCGCGGGTCCGCGAGCTTGCTGGTGATCTCTTTGTAGCGGTCGAGCCGCGCCAGATTGGCCTCGTCGCTGACCAGCACGAGCATCTGCTCGCGCCCCTCTTCGCTGCGCTCGGGCGCGGTGAAGACGCGGACGCGCGGCGTCGCTTTCTCAAGCTCGCGATAGTAGCGGTACATGTCCTTTGTATAGGTGAGCTTGTTCGGCGTGCCGACGACATAACCGAGAACCTTGTCAGGCGACGGCACCTTGTCGGAGGCGGGCAGGTGGTCTACGAGCTCCGTCAGGAAGTATTTTTCCGTCGTGTACTCTTTGATTTTAGCGGTGTACTCTTCGTTGAGCCGCTGTGAAGAAGCGGCGGTCGCCGCTTTGGCTTTCTTCTGCGCAACTGCCGCGGGCGCGGCGGCCGCGGCGAGCAGCAGGGCGCAGGCGAACAGCCCGGCGCACACCCGCCTGAGCGCAATCCAGTGTTCTCGGTGCATAGCGTCCTCCATTGAATTGAAGAAATGAGTCGGTTTGGAAAAGGTATAAGGTAAAGCGCAAAAATGCAAAAGGAAAACCGCGCCGCGCCGGCGCAAATCCGCGCCAATCCCGTGGCAGATCAACTTTTGCCCTTTTACATTCGCCTTGATGGGATGATGGCAGAGCGTGCTCGCGTCCGCGCCAGTGGAAGCACGTTCGCGAGCGCGCCCGCCTGGCGACTAAGACTGCGAAAGCCGCCAGCCGGTTACAAAAAATTTTCTTCAAAAATTTGCGAGTGAATATCGTCGCAGCCGGAAATGATTTTTGCAAGCTGACAGTCGCGGCCCAGATGAAAGACTCCGCGACCTTCTTTGACCCAGGCTTCTAAGACGTTAGACCTCTCTAAGAGGTTATGACCTTTTGAAAAACGGCAAAGCAACTCCTGCGGCGATTGACAGTTGGCGCGCGTCTTGTGTAAGCTAATCAGCTTGAAGTTGTTGCGATTTTAGACCGGGGTTATTTATCTCGACTGGCTTGCGCCCAGGGGTTTTAGCAACCGCACCCCGGTACAGGGACTGCCTTTTCGTAACCCTCGACTCTAATCAAGGCTCCGAACTGAGGAGATGATATGGAAGATAGGACCCTCACATGCGCGGACTGTAGCCAGCCCTTTACGTTTTCGGCTGGCGAGCAACAATTTTTTCAAGAGCGAGGAATGAGCGAGCCTAAACGTTGTAAAGAATGCCGCCAGGCTCGCAAAGCTAATAGAGATAGCGGGGGCCGTGGCAGTAGCGGGGGCGGCGAAGGCGAAAGAAGCAGCGGAGGCCGAGGCGGCTCGTATAATCGCTGGTAAGTAAATGGAGGTTTTTTGAGTGGCAAGAGTACAGGTTCACGATAACGAAAGCATCGAAAGCGCAATTCGCCGTTTCAAGCGGCAAGTCGCCCGCGAGGGCATCATCACAGATACGAAGAAACACGCATTCTACCTGAAGCCGGGCGAACGTCGCCGACTCAAATCTCAGGTCGCTCGGCGTCGCGCACGCAAGAGCCTGCGCAAGCGCAGCAGCAACGATGAGTAAAAACAGCAGGCGGTAAGGCACCGGGCACAGTTCGCAGTTGATAGGGTCACTCCCTACTTTGCCGCGAGATGCCCACCGCCACTGCTGCTTATTGGTCGGGAGTTGCCATCAATCGCTGAAGCGCCTCTTTCATCTGCGTGCGGGTCTCCTCATCCTTCTCATTCGTTACAGCTTCATTGAGCGCCGCAACCGCGTGCTTGTCGCCGATGTCTGCGAGCGCGAGCGCGGCTGCAAGCTTCACTGATTTGTATTCATCATTGAGAGCCAGTATCAGCGGCTCGACCCCTCGCTTGTCGCGTAGATCGCCGAGCGAGGCGGCCACTGCCGCGCGAACATCTGGAGCAGGATCTCTGATCATCGCCAGCAGCGCAGGCATGGCACGAGCATCCTTCAACGCGCCCAAGCCCATCGCGGCAGCCGAAGAGACGCTAGAGGTCGAATCTTTTAGAGCAGCGATGAGCGGGTCAACGGCGCGCCCATCGCTCAGTTGACCGAGCACGCGGGCCGCTGCGCTGCGCACAAAAGCCACTTCATCTTTCAACACA
>DATENM010000118.1 GCA_035275065.1 Blastocatellia bacterium | reverse complement strand
CCAAACAGCGCCGCTGCACGCCCTTTGTTGCCTCTGCTCCTGTTCGTCTCGTGACTTGTGCGCTTGCTCACCTCGCCTGCCGCTGGCGCCCTGGCCATTGTCGTTGTCGCCACCTCTCGCTTTGCACCGCAGCAAGGCTTTTGGCTGCCATCCGCTGTCAGATCAGGGGCGGCCTCCCGACAGCCATTGGCTGCTGGTTGTCGTCGAACTCGCCGCTGCGCCTGGTGGCTGACACCAGGGATGAGCCGTGCATCAAAGCCCATTGAAGGCAACTCAGGCCATCCGCCAAACGGCACGACTACGCTCGTCAGCGACGGCGGGGAAGGCGCCCAACGCCCGCGTTCAGCGGGGCCGCGAACGGCCTCACAAGTACGCACGAGAAGCGCGCTTCGTGGCCTCCGCTGCAACGCCTTGTTAGACCGCCTCGCGGCTATTGAATGTTGTCGCTCTTTTCCAGATTATGCTTGGCACATAATATCTGGACGTTTTCTGCCATTGCGGACGAGCCACCTTTAGAGTACGGGATTATATGGTCAAAATGTAAGTCCTCATCAGACTCACATACAGTGCATTTACCGCCATCTCTAATCCATACCTGGAGTTTCACAGAAGAAGGGATCAGCCTGCCGCGGACTGGAGCGGACGAAGCAGGCTTAGAGAAATCTTCTTCGCCCTCCACTGCTATTAACTTAAACTTGAACACTCTCCGTTTTCCTGCGTCCTCTTTCCATGAATCCACTAAATGGAATATCCCATTGTATGACCAAATGCCTGCTTTGATCTTTTCATAGACACGAACTCTTTCAGGCCCTCTTTTGCCAGCTTTGAACTCCTGCGCGGCTTTATGGAACTTTCCGTTCTCACTAAGCTTTCCAGATGGCAAGTATTCTGGCTGATCCAAAAGCTTAGGCTGTGCGAACCGCAGACTCCTAGGCACATCATGGCCCTCATATAACAGAGTCGATCCGCCATCTGTTAATGCATCGTCATAAGGAGAGCCTGGGCGCAATGACATCAGAAGAACTGAGTGAGTGCCCCCGACGCTGTAGTTCATTCCGCGCTGTAGGCTTTGCCCCTCACGCATGCACATTTCCATGTAAGAGATGATCTCGTTGCGCATATTCCTGCATAGTATTTCTGCTTCCCAGTGTTCGCAATACTAAGCTGCTACAATGGCGGTCTAACGCCCGACATTACCGGGCCGCCGAACGGCATTGCCAGTAACCCTGAGAACCGCGCTTCGGCGGCTCCGGTGCATGTCGTTGTTAGACCGCGTATGGTTCTCTAAGAACCTCAGCGTAGCGGTGTAAATTCTTGTAGAATCACTGGTCGCTCACCTCTATCTACTTGCATGGAATAGAGCGAATGATCCGTAAAACCTTTCTGCTCCTGCCGCAAATAGACAGTTACAAGAACTCGATTGACGCTTGGCACCGCATTAAGAACCAATAGGTACGTAGCAACAGCTCTCTCTTGTGCATGGTCGCGGCTCTGGTCTGAGTAGACATCGACCATTGCAATTTGCCCTTCGATAGGTCGCGCCGCTCCTGAACCTGGCACAACTGTTACTACTCTAATCTGATTACGGCCCAGCACATTACTAAGAGCCTTTCTTATCTGAGCCTCGACGCTTCGTGCCGGAGTCTCTTGTTGATGAATCTGTTTTGATTCCCAATCAATATAGCTTCCCCATTGTTTCTGGGTCATCCAATCAGGTTTGGAGGGATATTGCCCCACTTTGTAAATCACTTCGTGGTTCGATGTATTAGCATTTTGGGAATCCGCAGAGGCGGCATTACTTTTTGAGGGTGTGGCATTCGTAGATTGCTTATCTGGAGCCTGTGTACTGTTACAACCATATAATAAGCAAATCGCAATAGAGAAATACAAAGCCAGCAGTGTTGTTTTCCTATTCATGATTCTTCGCTTTTCAAGCTGCACGAGGAAAGTGGTCTAACGCCGGTGTTCAGCGGGCGCGGGCAACGGCGCTGCGAGTAACCATGAGAACTGCGCTGCCCGCGCTCCGCTGCAACACCTTGTTAGGTGCGTAGTTCATGATCGTGAATTGGTTGCTATCACATCAGAAGCGAGCTATCTTGCCGGGCACAGGACCATCAATCGCTATCCAAAAGTTTATGCCGTCACTACAAACACCTATAGGGTTTGTTCCTGGCCCTGTAGAGAATGAGCCAAGCGGAGTCAGATCCGAAACCCTCCATAGTGATACGCTGCTTCCACTTTGGTTTGTGACCAGAACCCTCTGGCCATCAAAGGCTACCGCGAATGGACCATTCAAGCCATTGCCGCTCAATGTGGCCACCACAGTGCCGGCGGCAGCGTTAATCACCGTAACTGTGTTTGATGATTGATTCGGGACAAAGATATTTTGCCCGTCAAATGCCGGCGCTTCTGGGTTGCTGCCCACGTTTACGGTTAAAAGGATATTCCCATTTGAGTCGAGCTTCTTTAGTGTCGTAGCGTCTGTAACCCAGATGTTCGATCCGTCATAAACGATGCCATGGACGCCAACTAAACCTGTCGCTATTGTTGTTACAGACCAGGGAAGAGTTGGTCCCGGAGTAACTATAGAAACGGAGCCAGGACTGCCTTCATTAGCTGTCCAAATTCGTGCTCCGTCGAAAGCTATCCCTCTAGGGTTAGCCCCGAGTGAGCTGGTAACAGTTATGACCGGCCCCGGCGGTTGGCTTGGATCAATCATATAAAGATTTCCATTTGGACTTGATCTGGCAGCCACAAAAACCCTGCCCATTGCGACAATAGGAGCCCAAGCATCGGTTGCTGCCGTCCAGGTTTCGAGGAGTTTGCCGTCACTGGCACGCACGCGTGAAATTGTATGAGCCGTATGATTGGCTACCCAAATGTCCGCCCCATCAGATTGAAGTAGCCGGGGTCTATTTCCAACTGTGGTTGTGCCCAAGTCCAGATCGTAATGCGGCTTAGTTGTCCACCACTGATTCAGCGCGGATCGGTGATTTGTCCCCGATGGCCCTGGCGGACCTACAATATTCCAGCTAATTGCAATCTCATTGTTCTTGCAATCGGTTGGAGCTTCAACTCGTCTGAGAGAACCATCATTCTCTTTGTAACATCCGTTAATAGTGTTGCTGCCCTGTCCTCTTGCTGAGGTCGAGTTCAACATTACAAAGAGAAAGAGGGAAATAGCAGCTAGATAGTTTAACTTGAGTTTAGCCATGGTATCCTCCTTGAGTGGTAGTTTTCTGCTTCAAAGTAGCCTTATCAATTCCCTTAAATCGACAGATGCTGTGTACTCTCTGATCTATTTCTTCTACATCGATCATGGCATATTGTGTAAATGCGATACGCACCTAACGAACACGCATCAGCGGGGCCACGAACGGCAATGAAAGAAACCACTCGAACCGCGCTTCGTGGCCTCCGCTGCAACGCCTTGTTAGGCGCGTTTCAGCAAGGGTGAGCCGCACTTTATTCTCCGACTTTCGCCTACTCGTATATATCACGGCATCTTGGTTTGTCGCTTGACTCCCGGCTCGTCTATTACTTTGGGGTCTTTCCCAATCTCGACGAGCGTGATTCTCCCCTGAATGGTCATCCCTTGCGGGACCGCCCTTCTCGCTTGATCTCCTGAAATCATGGGCGAGTTTTTGATGTTCGACTTTGAGGTGTTAATCGTTCCTTCCTGGGGTTGCGGCCCTACTGTTAGATCAACCCCTTCTTTAAGTTTGGCGACGGCAATGCGGGCGGCAGTGTTCGACTTGGATTCAGTGTAAGTCTTCTGTGTTGAAGCATCACCCCCTCCGACCTGCACCTGTTCAATAACGACTAGATATTCAACCTTTCCGGCCATCGTAGAGGATAGCTTCGGCGCGTTGAACGACAGGTGATATGTCCCAACCGGCACATTCTCGAAGGTGAAGCGCCCATCCTTATCCGTCTTTTGGTTGCCCATAGATGTCCCACTTGGCTTCTTTCCCAAGGACACATCAACACCGGACATAGGGTCGCCTTTTTTTCTACTCACAGAACTGGCATCGGCTTGCTGGCCAGACTTCTGATTAGAGCTGTAGGCGATTGCCAAGGGAATGCACAGGGCAAGCGCTACAACCATAGCAAGGGTTAAACAGCGAACGATGTTTTGACTGATCATCGGAGCCTCCTTTATCGAGTCGGGTTGGGGTGTTTCCGTTTGAAAGAAACACCTGGGTCAAGCTGAATTGGCCGCCTGCGTTAGCGCCAAGTGGTTTTTCCCAGCAGGCTCGTCTAAGGTCACGCTACAAAATCACAGATGTACTTCCAGAGAGAAACGATGCACTCCCTAGCGATAGAAAAATCTTACGCTCTGGGCGATCTCCTGGATGTGGCGCTTGTCGGCGAATAAAACGAAGTAGCCGTATTTCTCCCCATTAATCTCTACGGCGCGCGGATAGGTGACGAACAAAGCGGCTCCCTCATCTTCATCGGATTGATCTCTGGACGGCAGGATTAGGCAAGCCCGCTGCTTCTGGATCAGCAAGTACTTTATGGTAGGCCGCGTGCCGTAAGGCCGTAGCTTGTAATAAACCAGGGAGTTGACCTCGCTGCGCAGGCTCGGCCCTGACGTTGCGGAAATCTTGAAGTATCCGTCCGGCCCTCTGAACTCATTAGGATCTATTGCTGCGGATACCTTCTTCCACTCTTTAGGGTAATGAAGCTCGACGTGGTAGGCTTCGTCCACATATGAGTCGGAGCCTGCCTGCGACCCGCTTGTCACAGGCGAGCAAAGCAAAACCAACGAGAGAAGCATCAACAGAGTTCTTTTCATCATTTTATCTCCTTGAGGATACTTGAGTCAGCGAATATGCCATGCACGACGTTCGCGCCGTTGCTGGTAAGCATATCGCTCGAAGAAACCGTTTACGACCATCCGGCAGTCAGGTTTATGCAACCCGCCGGCAAGCGCCTAACGCTCGCGTTCAGCGGGGCCGCGAGAGGAGATGGCAGAACGATCAGCGTTTGCTTCGCGGCCTCCGCTGCAACGCCTTGTTAGACGGTCTTTACGGCTCAGAGTGTCTTTCTTCTTCCCATTTCAAATAAGGGCCATCCAATACAATCCTTACATGATTGAGAATGTCCCGCCCTAAAATCCCATACCCCTGATTGGTCAGTAGATATCGCCCTCTGAACACTCGTCTAAGGAATAGCAAATCAAGTTGAACAACTTGCGCCACGCTCGTGCTGCCATCAAATGCCATCAGTTCATATCCAGAATCTGGATCTATGGTTAGGCCAAGCTGGGTAGCCGACGATTGTGGTATCAAGGTGACATCCGCACCTGTGTCAACCAACATCGGTACATCGGATAGGCTATTGCCATTATCTGGATTGCGGAGCGTGACTTTTGCCAGCGGTGCCGGTGGGTTGAATAAGCTCGCGTCATAAGCTGGCATTGCTGGTTTCCTCAAAAACCTCTTTCTTGAAATCTTCTGCTTGTTCTGGGTGTGCTAAGCGAGGACTATGAACGGTAGCTATTTGTCGTATTTCAACATCGGGCACGATAACATAGACTTTCGCTTTTTCAGGAAGGTGCAGGTCGGCGGGCAAGCGGATTCGCCCGTTTTCTACAATGCCTTCGAACGAAGTGATTTTCATGCAATACTTTCCTTCCCTGGCTACGCAATGAATTTAGCACATGGTGTTTATGACCGTCTAACGCCCGCGTTCAGCGGGGCCGCGTGAAGCACTCCGAGACTGATGAGAGACTTGCTTCGCGGCCTCCGCTGCAACGCCTTGTTAGATGCCATTTTGCCCAGTACGACCTCTCTCCGTTTAGTAATAGACGCTCATAGCCTGCAAACTACCTATGCACTTGGCCTCTTCCCGCCAAGTATCGTACACTCCTTGCCAGGGAGCAATACCATGATTAGCCAAGAGGAATTCTTAGACCTAGACATGACACCGGCGCTGGCCCGACGCCGCGCCTTCTTGAAATTGCCTATGGACGAGCGCCGAAAAATCCTCGCACAACAGGCCGACCAGATTGTGGAGCATTACGAATCAGAATTAGAGCAACTCGCTCGCGAACCCTGGCAAGGTGGTGACATTGTCGAGTACTAGCCCATCAATGCCTAGACGCGGTGAGGTGTGGCTTGTCAACTTCGATCCGACAATTGGGGCTGAGATCAAGAAGAAGCGCCCTGCTGTTGTAATCAGTTCTGATGCGGTTGGCCGCTTGCCAATCAAGTTAGTTGCTCCGGTCACGGATTGGAAAGATTATTTTGCTTCCAACGTCTGGCACGTTCGCATCGATCCTGATTCACGAAATGGCTTATCGAAAGTGTCTGCTGTAGACGCGCTGCAACTTCGTGGGATGGATCGGCAAAGATTCATCAAGAAGCTAGGAGAAGTTACACCAGCTATCCTTGAAGAGATTGTGCTTGCTGTTGCAGCAGTTATTGAATATTCCTGAGCTTCGAGGTCAGAGGTGCATCCCGCTGGCATCTAACGTCACGCATCACCGGGCGCGGCGTGTCGCACTTGACCAATGACGAGAAACGCGCTCGCCGCGCTCCGGTGCATGCGCTTGTTGGGCGTCGCCTGTAACCTCAACCCCCTCAAAACCGTCGGCCTCCCGCCCTCGT
>DATENM010000117.1 GCA_035275065.1 Blastocatellia bacterium | reverse complement strand
ACGACCAAGAAGCATGGACGACTGGCGAGAAGTATTTTTCGCTACGGATTGAATCATTTGCGGCACATCTTATGCAATCTTGCGGATCGCATCCAACAGATTGCATTTCGACAAGTTACTCAACTTTTGTCATGTACTTAGGCAATATACATACAATAACGAGGGTTTCACCGAAGACCATAATCACTCGGATAAGGGTGCCAGGTCTGATGAAGTTTCCTGAGGTAATAAAGCATCTGAGAAGGCCGCGTATTCAACTTATCAAAAGGATATAAGAATCCTATGAAGGGGCAGGTGCGCGTTCTCAAACATCTGGTTGAGATACGGAAAGCAATCAAGATCCGTCGCGTCTTCAATTCAAAGAAGCAACATTATGGATCTGCTCTATCCGCCGAATGAGTGTTTCAATCCGCTATCAATCGCGTCTTCAATTCAAAGCGGATGGCTGTCACCGGAGGCAACAGTGACAGTCAGTTTCAATCCGCTATCAATCGCGTCTTCAATTCAAAGAAAGCTGAGAACGCGCCTGGGGAAGATCTTCACCCTGTTTCAATCCGCTATCAATCGCGTCTTCAATTCAAAGTAAGGAGGATGTTTACGGTGACAATCCAGGCAGTCGTTTCAATCCGCTATCAATCGCGTCTTCAATTCAAAGAACAGGAAGCTTAGTACATTGAGCGATCCTCGCTCAGTTTCAATCCGCTATCAATCGCGTCTTCAATTCAAAGCGAGGAGTGGAAGGCAATTGCAGCAACAATTCGGTGGGTTTCAATCCGCTATCAATCGCGTCTTCAATTCAAAGCAACCCGTCGTGCAGGCGAGAAGACCGAAGCGCTGGCTGTTTCAATCCGCTATCAATCGCGTCTTCAATTCAAAGGCTACCTTTAGTGCACTGGGTGCAACCGTCATTTCCGGTGTTTCAATCCGCTATCAATCGCGTCTTCAATTCAAAGTGTCGTTGTGCCGACTCAAGTTCCATGGATCACGACGTTTCAATCCGCTATCAATCGCGTCTTCAATTCAAAGGAACTTAAAGCCGAAGCGATGATCGTGATCCCTTTGCGTTTCAATCCGCTATCAATCGCGTCTTCAATTCAAAGAAGGCCGAGCACAACGATGCTCTGCGAAATGGTGAGGTTTCAATCCGCTATCAATCGCGTCTTCAATTCAAAGCCAAGCCTGTTCTGGCGGTACGCTTCTTCTCTCCCAATGTTTCAATCCGCTATCAATCGCGTCTTCAATTCAAAGGGAAATTTCCCTTGTTTTGCCCCGGCACACGCTGGGGTTTCAATCCGCTATCAATCGCGTCTTCAATTCAAAGTGCAAACGGTTGAGTTCTTCGCCATTGCGGCCATCTGTTTCAATCCGCTATCAATCGCGTCTTCAATTCAAAGAAGGACGGGTCTCATGCTCTTGACGATTACCAAAAGGTTTCAATCCGCTATCAATCGCGTCTTCAATTCAAAGAGAGAATGATCCTCGCAAGGACAATATTCTTTGGGGTTTCAATCCGCTATCAATCGCGTCTTCAATTCAAAGTTCCTAGCGCCACTGGGATGGTTAGCAATTGCATGCAGTTTCAATCCGCTATCAATCGCGTCTTCAATTCAAAGATAGTTTATGATCTTTCAAAAATCAAAGGTTATTGCGTTTCAATCCGCTATCAATCGCGTCTTCAATTCAAAGACAGCTGCCTTGAAACTGCCGGGACAGGTCTACGTGGGTTTCAATCCGCTATCAATCGCGTCTTCAATTCAAAGAGAGGGAGATATGCTTCTCTAAAAGCAATCATCACGTTTCAATCCGCTATCAATCGCGTCTTCAATTCAAAGGGCTTCAGCAAGGTGCGAGTTGACGTTATGTCATCAGTTTCAATCCGCTATCAATCGCGTCTTCAATTCAAAGCTCAAAGAACTGTTGCAGGAGGAAACTGTCGCCTACGTTTCAATCCGCTATCAATCGCGTCTTCAATTCAAAGAGCACGTTTGCTGGCGTTCGCATCAACTTTACTCGCGTTTCAATCCGCTATCAATCGCGTCTTCAATTCAAAGGATATTACTGCCAACCGGCACACCCCCCTTCTTCTACGTTTCAATCCGCTATCAATCGCGTCTTCAATTCAAAGCTCTCCAACTGAACTTGCAAAGCTCAGTGAGGAAGGCGTTTCAATCCGCTATCAATCGCGTCTTCAATTCAAAGGAAATGAGTGGCCTAGGGAAATCAATACGAATTTTGTTTCAATCCGCTATCAATCGCGTCTTCAATTCAAAGAATCACCACAACAGCGGCACCGACGGCACGGACAAGATGGTTTCAATCCGCTATCAATCGCGTCTTCAATTCAAAGTTTTTTGAGGGGGCCTTGGCTAGGTTGAGAGATTATCGTTTCAATCCGCTATCAATCGCGTCTTCAATTCAAAGGGTCTGGTCCCACTTCGGGTACTCGCGCCCATCCAGGTTTCAATCCGCTATCAATCGCGTCTTCAATTCAAAGATTTTGCTGTCTGGTTTGACTGTCAGCGTCGCGTTCATGTTTCAATCCGCTATCAATCGCGTCTTCAATTCAAAGGACCCGTCACTGACGGTGTTGATCGAGAACTCGACCGGTTTCAATCCGCTATCAATCGCGTCTTCAATTCAAAGCAAAGCATTGCCCTATCTATGTGGGTCATTCTTGAGTTTCAATCCGCTATCAATCGCGTCTTCAATTCAAAGAGCTTTCAAGGCATGGGCGTGGAAGGCCTGAAAATTCGTTTCAATCCGCTATCAATCGCGTCTTCAATTCAAAGAGCATCAGTTCCGACGAGATTTGCAGATCAACTCGGGTTTCAATCCGCTATCAATCGCGTCTTCAATTCAAAGCGAAACCGTCCGTGGCCTCATCCCCGCAATCGTTATGTTTCAATCCGCTATCAATCGCGTCTTCAATTCAAAGTCACCCCGGTGGGTTCGAAATCAATCACACGCCGGTGTTTCAATCCGCTATCAATCGCGTCTTCAATTCAAAGAGAGCTTGTCGCGTACGGGACTTCTCGGGCGGCTTGAGTTTCAATCCGCTATCAATCGCGTCTTCAATTCAAAGTCTAAAACAAACTCCAACTTGAATGAAGGGACATTGTGTTTCAATCCGCTATCAATCGCGTCTTCAATTCAAAGCCGGTGGTCACATTCAACTCCTCGACCCAGGGGACGCGTTTCAATCCGCTATCAATCGCGTCTTCAATTCAAAGGAGAAGAAGTACGATAGTCTCCCCGCGGCTTTCAACGTTTCAATCCGCTATCAATCGCGTCTTCAATTCAAAGTACAGTAAAGACCGTCGATGATGGGGCTACCCGCGCGTTTCAATCCGCTATCAATCGCGTCTTCAATTCAAAGCAGGCCATCTACGGACTGCACGTCTGGATTACGACGGTTTCAATCCGCTATCAATCGCGTCTTCAATTCAAAGGACAACGGCGAGCTGTGGGAGCGCAGCGGCAAGGGCTTGTTTCAATCCGCTATCAATCGCGTCTTCAATTCAAAGACTACGAGATAAACTTCGCCTACAACCGTCGGGCACGATGTTTCAATCCGCTATCAATCGCGTCTTCAATTCAAAGCCAACAGCTTCAACCCGAGACACAACGTTTCGTCGTGTTTCAATCCGCTATCAATCGCGTCTTCAATTCAAAGTCCTATCTCTTTTGGCCACTTCAGGTGGGAAACGAGTTTCAATCCGCTATCAATCGCGTCTTCAATTCAAAGAAAAAGCTCTTGGACAGAGCTATAAAAATAGTCTAAGTTTCAATCCGCTATCAATCGCGTCTTCAATTCAAAGTAAGTGCTTTTGCGCTCGTACTTCTGCTTTCGCTTTCCGTTTCAATCCGCTATCAATCGCGTCTTCAATTCAAAGGCAACTCCGAATGTTGCACTACATCGACTGCGGCGGCGTGTTTCAATCCGCTATCAATCGCGTCTTCAATTCAAAGGAGTGCCTGCTTCTTGATACTCCGGATTGGTCCGAGTTTCAATCCGCTATCAATCGCGTCTTCAATTCAAAGCACTCGAAGCGATGGCCCGACTTCTCAAGGTCTGAAGTTTCAATCCGCTATCAATCGCGTCTTCAATTCAAAGATACCCCATTTTGCGGCTTTTATTTTCAGGGCTTTAAGTGCCCATTCCGGCTAACCCTGTTTTTTCATCGCAAAATCATCGTTCCTTCAAATTGTTTTCAAGGGGGATTCTTATTCTATTTTCAAATATCTCAACAGTTAGCTACTTCTGGCTAACCTCCCCCCATTTTTCGCTTTCATGGGGTTAGCTAGAGCTGTTTTACAAGTGCGGCTACTTTATTCCGGCGCAAAGCGTTTGTCAATTGCGAGAGCCGGTTTTGACATAGAAAAATCGGCAGGCAGATGCTTAGGCGATATACACCGCAGAGAGAACGGTCGTCCTGGCTTGGCCAAAGATTACGATGCCACGATCACAGGTTTGACAGATCTCGTAATAACGTACCTGAGCGGCATCGCTGCCAATCACGCGGGCAACCTCGCCGCGCATCTCGGCGAACTGCGCTTCGCTGATGATCGCCTCGAAGATGCTCAATTGCACCGGCTCGCCGTAACGCTTCAACAGCTTGAAGAGTTTCGTTCGCGTCCGGTCATCCGAGATGTCATACATGATAACGATTTTAGTCATTGGTCATTCGTTGTTGGTCATTGGTCACGGCTTTTCGGTTACTGCCCAACGATTGAGATCACTAACAACTGACAAAGGACAAATGACCATTCGGTTACGGTCTGCCTTTCTTGAGGCGCTCTTTGATTTGCCCGAAGGCGCTCCTGGCGCGGCTTTCCGTCTGCACCGCTACCCGCGAAGCTTTGCCAGCAAAGCGCTTCATTGTCTGGTCGGTGAACTCGACGACGCGCCGGGCGACGACTTCCGGGATGTTCGGTGGCGGCACGACGCGGCCCGCCGTCGTGAACTCATAACCGAGAAAGATAAACCCTTCCGTGGGCGAAACCAGCCGCGACTTCTCCGAGTGAAGTTGCAAGCGTTTCGCTTTCAAAGCCTCACGGGCGTCGCCGAAGGCCTGGCGCGCTTCGCTTTCGCTCGCGCAGGGAATCACGAAGTCATCGCAGTAGCGGATCAACTTATGACCGCGCGCCACAAGCGCCCTGTCGAACGCCGTCAGATAGACATTCGATAACAGCGGCGACAGCGGCGCGCCTTGCAACGCGCCGGTCTTTGGTGAGGCCATCTCGCGCAACTTTCTGACGACAGGCGGGGTGGCCAGCGCCAGCGCGACTGCGGCACCGCCCAATCCCAACCCTTTCGCGGAAAGCAGCCCCCGCAAGGCGGCGCGCTCGGCTATCGCCAGCAATAGCCCGTCCTGTACCAGACGCCGCACCGCTGCTTTGCCCGGCGACGGCTTTGCGCTTGCCATCTCGCCGCTTACGGCATCCTCTTCGAGCAAGGCTTCATCAGTGAAGGCGTTGGCAGAAAGGGCGTCGCCGTCAACCCCCAGTTTTTGTGATAGCAGATCTTTGAACATGCCGTTCATCGCTTCACGCACCGCCAGATGTGCATCCGTCAGCGTCGCCCGCCAGCGCGCCAGAAAGCCTGCCGTCGGGCGCGCGCCATCGAGCGCGCCGGCGTCGAGCCAGAGCTTGATCAAATGCCGCACGTCTTCCGTGTCGATGACAGCGGCCAAGTCTTCAAGAAGCAGCTGGTGATTGATCGAAGGAAAGAAGTCTTGGATGTCCGCATCAACCGTCCAGCGGCGGCCCTGGGCGCGGGCGACGACGATGCGCTGCACGGCCATCTCCGCCGAGCGCCCGGCTCTGAAAGCGAATGAGCAGTCGAGCATTTGCGGCTCGAACAACGGCTCGATACGGTCGAGGACGGCGCGTTGCGCAACGCGATCACGCACGGTCGGAATCGCCAGTTCGCGCGCTTTGCCGTTGTCTTTGGGAATCTGCACATAGCGCGACGGCAGCGGCTCATAAGTGCCATCAAGCAGGTTGCGCGACAGCTCCGCGAGGTTAGCGTCGAGGTCGCGCTCAAAGGCGTGAACGCCGACGGCATCAATCCCTGCCGCGCCGCGATTGGCTTTGACCTTGCGCCACGCCTGATACAGCGCCGGGCGTGCGGCGATCTGCCGGAGCAGGCTCGATGGCATGAGGTTCTTCGTGACATTGCGGATAATGGGATCGTTCATCATCGCTTCTCCTCCTTGGCTTCACAGCCGGCACCTGTCAGGAAACCGGGCGTGCTCTTTTCATTCATGGCCAGCCGCGTCGCACCGACGATAGCGCCCGAGATGACGCGCAGTTCGACGCCGGCGAGATGTTGCAACTCGCTTCTAATGTCAGCGGGGACTCGCTCGATGTCGAAGCGGTAGGTCTGCGCATCACTGTCCTGTATCTTGCGCGCAAAACAGATGACGCAAACCAGGTCGGCAAGCGTCAGCCCCAACGCCTCGAATTGCGCCGCTGCCGCCTCGGTCAGTTTGAGCCGGGTAATCTTCAGCCCTGTCATGGCTTCCTCCCTGCGGCGTTCTGTTGGGCGAGGAATTCGCGGATGATCTCGTTGTTGGCGAGGCCCATGTCGCCGTTGACTTCGCTGCTGCGCGGCCCGGTGTACAAGACGATGCGGCCATCGCTGCGGCGCGTGTAATAAACGATGATCGTGCCCTGCGGCGAGCGAAACGGCCCCGCCGCGCCGACGCGCTTGACACGGATGCCGCGACGCTCAAGGTCGAGCATCACGAGATCGTTTTCCGTCGCCCAGCGCGCCGCTCTGCCGGTCTCCGGGTCGTAATCGTGTTCGATGACTTTGAGCTGGCCGTCCGTGCCTTCGACGACGCGAACGCGCACATGGCCGCTTTCATCGACGGCGAGCCTGCCGTAGCCGTACCAGCCAATCGCGCCGTGCATCAGAGCGAGCGCCAGCGCGAAGTAGAGCATCAGGCGTTTGTGCTTGCCGAAAAAGACGAAGCTGAGAATGGTTCCCACCTGCACAAGCACCAGCGCCGTGAGCAGCAGCGCCATCGTTTCGATCTGCCATGAGGCCAGCATCGGCAGCCGCGCTGCGAGGTAGCTGGAGATCAGCCCATAGGGCAATACCCAGGCGGTCAGCCACAGCAGCCGGTAAATCAGAAACAGCCCGACGAGCAGCGCGACGCCGAGAATCACTCGCCGCCAGAACCGCGAGAGCCGCGACCGCTGCACGGAAGTCGCCGCTCGATTGTCGCGCACATCATCAGCCCTTGTCGCTGATGGACAGGCACTCGTCTGGCGCTTGCGGACATTTTCAATGGTGTGCAGAAGATTCTTCATCGCGGTCTCCGTTAGCAAACATAGACATCCATATCGGCGGTAAACCCCTGTTCGGCGAATCGCTCCGAACGATGCACGCAGGACTGGCAGAGCGTGATCACGGTTACTTTGTCCTGCCGGCGGTTGATGGCGCGCTTGATGTCGGCAAACAGGCGCGCCATTCGTTCTTTATCGAGCCGGCACTCGAAGACGCTGAACTGCACGCGGCTACCATATTGCTCCATCATCTTGGCCACGCGGCGCAATCGCCGCCGGTCGCGCACGTCGTAAGCGACGACGATGAGTGTCGCCCGCTGCGCTTGGCTTGACCTTCGATCCATCAAGATGCCCTCCAGTCGCGACGCGAGGGCGCGGGGATGGAAGATCACTTTAGCAAGCATATCTGTCGCTGCGTCGCCCCCTCCCCGTGTCCCCGCGTCTCCGTGTCTCCGTGTCGCCTCCTCGCTGCGGCGGCGCGACGCACCGCCGGCTAGCGCCAGCCGTCGAAGGGGTGGTAATCGCTGCCGTGCAGAATGGCCTTCTGCAAAACCAGCGCTTGTCCGTAGAGCGCGCGCCGCAAGCTGGTTCGCTCGTTGGTTTGCTTGTGCGCGAATTCGCTGGTTGCCATACGCTCGTACTCGCGCAGGAAGCGTTTGCGCGCCTCGTCGTTCAAGTAAAAGCCTTTGCCATCTTCTTTGTGAAAGTCATCAGCTTTGATGATGTCGAGATTCACCAGATTGAGCGCCAGACGGTCGGCGATAAGCGGGCGAAACTCCTCCATCAGATCAAGCGCCAGCGAACAGCGCCCGTAGTGAATCGCGTGAAAGAAGCCGATGTAACAGTCAAAGCCGGTGGCGGCACAGGCGCTGATGGCTTCGTTATAAAGCAGGCTGTAAGCGAAACTGAGCAGCGAATTCACCGGGTCGGCAGGCGGTCGCCGCGTGCGTTTTTGAAAGTTGAAGTTGCGGCGCAGACAGCGGGCGAAGCCTGGAAAGTAGATGGCGGCGGCCGTGCCTTCGATGCCGCGCAGGGTTTCAAGCCCGCGCCCGCGCCTGGCCCTCTGGCTTGACACGGTGAGCTGATCAATTTCGTTTTGCAGGCGGCTCTCGGCATGATTCCGGTTGTGGCGGGTGAGGACTTCGGCGCAGTTGCCGATCTTTCCTGCGACCATCGCCCGCGCCACATTGAGCGCGAATGACAGGTCGCGCGAGCGTTCGTACTGGGCGATTCGGAGCGGCACGTTCTTCGATTCAATCGGCGCCAGCCGGCCTTTCAAGCGCCCATGCGTGCTCAGGAACGCCGTATCAATGCCGCGTTCGAGCAAGTAAGCCATCGCCTGCGTCGAAAGCTGCGCATTGCCGAAGACGACGACGCGCTCGACTTTGAAATCGTGAATCTCCATCAGCGCGTTGCCGTCGCGCTCGACGACCAGGCGATTCTGCTCCTTGCGCAGCGTCGCGTGTTGTTCAGTGATGTAAAGCGTGGCCATGCCGTCTCCTCAAGGGTTCGGAATACAGTCCGCCGCAACTGCGAAATAGCTTGGCAGCGAGATGCCTTATCGTTTTGTTTGCTCTCCAGCTTTCGCTGGCTCGCTTTGCTCTCGTTGCTGTTGCACGAACGCCGCCACCTGCCCCGCGCCATCGGTTGCCGAACGCACCGCAACCGCGCCTTGACGGGTGAAGAACTCGCGCCAGAAGACTTGCAAAGCGGCGCGCCGGGTTTGCGGCAGGCCCTTCAAGTCAACGCTGCGAAGGAATCCCAGAAAGACTGTGCTCTGTTGCCAAACCTGCGGTTGATTGCGCGCCACCGAATCGGCGAACTTTGCCGCCGTCTCGTCATTGGCGAGCCGCGCGTCGCGTCTGAAGTTGTACTGCGCGTCGTCTTGCAGAAAGTCGCTCAACAGCACCAGCGCGCGGCAGGCGGCAGGCTTGGTATTTGCCATCTCTTCGCCGGCCAGGCGCACGGCTCCCAGAACGTCGCTGCGGTTATAAGGGTTGTTCGCCACTTCGTCGCGGAGATGCTGCAAGCGGTCGGCAACTTCTTCGGCGAAACGGCGGAGGTCTTCGTCATAAGCCTCGCGGCGGTCGTTGAGCTGTAAGCGGATGACGCGCCCTTGTGCATCGGTCAGGGCATCGCCGGTGATGGGAATGATGGCGACGGTATCGCCGCGCCGCAGTTTTTTGAGCGCGGCTTGGATGGCATCGAACGCCTCACGTTGCGATTCCGCTTCGATGCGGCGCGTCAGATCGATGACGCAGACCAGACAAAGCGGCTCGCAGCGCTCTCGATGGCACGCGCCAAAGGTCAAAGCAAAGACGATCATCACGCAAATGCTCAGCTTATGGTTCAAGTTGCTAAACATCCTCAATACCTCCTCGCTGACGGATGATTGCCGTTGCCGTATGCCGCGCCCACTTGGGCTTCGCGCGGCGCGGCGGCATTGGCTTGCTCGATAGATTGAGCAACGCCGGGCGTTATCGCTTCTTCGGCCCATCGCTCATCTTCCCGCCAGATGACGGCGCGGTGCTGGTAGACCTGTTCCGGCGCTGGGCGCTCCCACGCTTGCAGAACGCAGTAGGCATAGCCGCCGCCGAGCGCCGCCGTCGCCAGCATCGCCAGAAAGCCTTTGGCGATTGGCGAAGGTAACGGCACGGGGTCGAGCCATAGCCAGATGGCCAGAATGCCCGCCGCGACGGCGCTGATCTTGATGGCCACTTGCCAGAGCGGTTGCCGGCGCGCGCCGATGCGCTGGCCGAGTTGGTATTCGCGCAGGTAAACGCTCGCCCATTCCCGCCGCTGGTGTTCGAGGGCAGCGATGCGGCAGTCTCGTTGTTCGGCGAACGCTGCAAGCGCTTTGCGCTTTTGGTTGAGGCGCTCGCCGTCTCGACGAAAGGCGCGTCGTGCGTTGCGCCAGGCGCGCGCCAACCGCAGACCGGCCAAGCCCCAGTTGAGTGCCGCCGCGGCATACACCGGCAGCGCTACCGTAAGCAAGGTCACTGTCCAGTTGGTAAGCCCGCGGTGCTCACCGAAAAATCTCCCCAACGCGGTGTGTTGCAGCGAAGCGGCGAAAATCATTTCGCCAGCGCGAAAGCTGCCGAGGGCAAAGACCAGCGCCAGCGTGAAGCAGACCAGCAGGGTCTTGATGACGATCTGTTTGATCTGCTGCGCCCGGCTTGCTGCGCCTGGGTGTTCTGGCGACTGCTGATCGGCGGCCAGGCCGAGCATATGCATCGCCAGCTTGCAGAAACCGCCGGCACAGAAGACGAGCACCCCGGCGGCCAGCCGTTGATCGTCGAGATCGGCAATGCCAAAGCCATCCATCACTGACGCAAGCAAGATCGCCTCGCCGTAGCTGGCCGCCACCGCAGACAGAATGGCGAGCAACGGTTGCACAACCTGCGGCGGCAAGCCATCGGTACGGGCTTCGAGCTTGCGCCAGTGGCCGGCAGTATCTGCCTGACGTTGCGTGAGCGATTCGATTTCGGCTTCGAGCCGATGACAGCGGCTTGCAGCGTCGCCGCGAACGCGAGCCTGTTGCTCGGCGCAGCGAGCATCGATGCCCGTAAGCCCGGCATCCGTGCCGACGCCTTGCGTGCCGTCATAGAACGCTTGTTCTTCGATGAATCGCCCTTTGCTTTTGCCAGACATCAACTCGCGCCTCCGATTCAAGATCCGTTTTCAAGTCGTCGTTGCCCCGCGCCAATTCACGCCGCGCGTTTCACCTGCTGGTCATCATCGCTGTCGATCAGCGAATAGAGACCGTACTCGTACTCTTTGCCGTGCTTGACAATCGCTTCAATGGTCAAGCCGCGATAGACCGCGAAGAGGGCGCGGTCGCGCTGATGGTCAGCCGTGAAGTTCGCTTCGTCGAGCGCTTCGGCGTTGGCTTGAATCCAGGCGATGGCCAGCGGGTAATTCTGATAGTCTTCGAGAAGGATGAGGTGCGGCGGTTGTGGTTTCTTGCAGGCATTGCGGTTGCCGCGTGGCGCGCCGCCATGATTGCCTCTGGCATTTTGGTTGCCGTACGGCGCGCCGCCTTTGCCTTTAGAATTCCGGTTTCCGGGTTGTCCGCCGCGTTTGCGTTTGGTGGGAAGTCCAGAGGTCACGGGTCTCTCCTATGCCAAGCGAAATTCGATTCACGTTCTCCGATTCGTTGACGATCAAATGAACCGGCTTGCGGGCGTTGCCACGCTTGAGCCGAACCTGATCCATCGAACCAGTGTGGAATTGCTGCGCGGGTGCAGCGCGCCGCCTTCGTGATGAGCGTGAAAGCGGGGCGCCGCCAGCGCGCGGCAATCGTGAATCATCTTTGTGTTCCGGCAGCGTCGGCTCGCAGGGGCGAAGCTTGACTGCCGAAGCCGAGGGCTTCCGCGAAGGAAGCCCGCTTGACATAGGTTGCAAAGAACGGGGCGCTAGACGCCTCGCCTCAGCAAACCTGACAGCCGCGATTGCCAGCCGGCAAGAAAATGCCGGCCTGAGCGATTGCGTCGGTCAGGTGAAAGAGCCTTCATCAGAGAAAACAACTCAACTCGAATCCGTCGGTTCGTGCTGACTTGCATGATAGAAAACAACTCAACTCGAATCGCCGTCTGCTTGAGATTGCTTTTTGAGAGACCAAGCCTTGTTGGCAGGTAAACATACGCGGCAACGCACGGGAAAGTTGCAAAGCGGCGCGGGGAGCGCGCCATGCTTAATGGTCGCTTTTAAACTTGGCGGACACCGATGATCGGCAGCATGTCACCGGCAAATTCACAAGCCGGTCTTGCGCAACTCGTCTTGCAGGGCGCGGAGGTTCTTGTGCGATTCACGCAAGACTTGGATGTATTCCGCCCAGGCCGCCGCGGTATGGAGCTTGATGAAGAGCGGTCTGACTTTTTTCAAGGTGCTGGCGGCCAGGTTGTATGAACCGCGCGTACGACCGGCGATCTCCTGCTCGGCTCTTTCGAGATAGAGCCTGACAGCTTCGTGCGGCACATCCTTCTCGGCAGCCTCGGCCACTTTCATCCGCAGATGCGTTGCGCCCCAGCCCGTCGCCCGCGGCAATAGTTCCAACGCCCGCGCCACGTCGCCTTCGTGCAGGGCGATTTCAACCAGCGCGTCAAATCGCCCGGCGTGCTCCAAAGCTGCTAACCCCTTCGCGCGAACCTCCGGCCAGTTCTTCGTCTTGCGACAGATAGCTTGCAGGGCTTTGAACTGTTCGACCGACGGGCTGTTGACCAGTAGTGTCTTCTGCGCGGCAACCGCTTCTTCGGGCGTGCCGTGACGGCGATAGTAATCAGCGAGCCACTGATCGCGTCGCCAGCTTGCTGTCTTTTCATGCGCCAGGACGAAATTGAGCGCCGCCGGTTTAGCTTTTGCCTCCAGCAGCCAATCGGCGAACTGCGTCAGCAGGCCGGGCTTGTCTTCGACGATGTCGTTCATCAGCCGTACAGCCTCTTCGATGCGGCCTTCTTTGATGAGCAACTTTGCCTGTTGCTCCGGCGTGCCGATCTCACGAACCAAGCGGTCGCCTTCACTTTTGCGGCCATGCTGATCCAGGCCCTCGGTGAGGAATCTGACAAACTGTTCACGGCCCCAGTCGCGGCTGCCGGCGGCAAGCCGGCGGACACGCGCTTCGATCCACTGCCATTCTTCGTCGCGGGCTTGCTTGATGACGATGTCGGGGGCGCTGAAAGCAAAATCGATCCCGCCAATCCCGACGTCTTTGGCAAAGGCGTCAAGCAGCGTTTCCAGCCAGGCCCGGCGCGTACGGCTATCGGCGTTACTTTTTTCCAGGGATTTGCCAACCGCTTCGGTGAACTGCTCAACGACGACGGCGATGTGGCCGTTTTCGTCCACCTGTTGGATGATGTGGTCATAGCCGGAGACGATCTCGTCAAGCAGCGCGTGATAGACATGACCGGCGTTGAGCCAGTCGCCGGCGTTGACGAATGGCTCGCTGACCTGGCCGAGGGCGCGCAGCTCTTTGGCGATCTTGCGTGAGCTGAAATGGTCCCAGTCCGTATGTTGGAGGGCACGCCGCGCCTGTTTGCGGATGGCGTTGGTGTCCAGGCTCAGGCCGGCTTTAGCTTCTTGAGTCATCTCCGCAAGTTCGACAAGCGACCGCAGCTTCGGGTCATGCGTCAACATCGCGATAATGATGCCGATCAGTTCGTCTTTGCTGCGATGCTTGAGCCTCTCTTCGACCGGAGCGATGGTGCGGAAGGCTTGCGGTTGATGCACATAGGTGAGCAGCAGTGCGACCGTGTGTTTGCAGATGCCGCTATACTCATAGGGACAGGTGCAGGAGGTCTCCTTGATGCCGCGGGCCGCGAGCGTCACGCTGATTTCGTAGGGTTCAACCTCAGAGCCAGCGCATTCGCCGCGCAGTTCCATCCCCTGGCGTACGGTTTCCGAAACGGCGCCGCCCAGATAGTAATCCTTGCCACGCTCGAAGCTTTTATCGTTAGCCAGCGTCCGCACCATCGCTTCCGTAAGGCGAGGCAACTTCTCTTTGGCCATAAATGCGAACCTATATCGCGGCAGCTCAGCGGCGCCGCGAGCCGTATTTCAAAGTCACTAGGAATCGTGCCTCTCGGCCACGGCCATTGCCGGCCAAACCGGCAATGGCCCGGGGCTTTTCTTAGAGAGGATGATACAGGCCGTTTTCGCGAATCGTCTTGAGGCAATCGTCCAGCGTCAGTTCGTACAGGGTCGTCCACCACTTCCCTGTATGGCGCATGTAAGCCAGGTTGAAGCGATTCTTGCCGACATACTCGATTCGCGTAAAGCATGACTCGAACGTCGGCGACAGCGCGTTGGGGCCGGGGCAGGCAAAGGTTGCGCAGAAGTAGAAGAACCGCCGGTGCCACTTCGTATAAAGGTTGGTGATGTAGTTGAAGCGGTAGTGCTTCGGCGGCTTCTTGATGTGCTTCGGCCTCCACTCATCAACCAGTTCCTGAGCGCGTTCTGTAAGCTCTTGCTTCACGTCTTCAGGAACGCTGGCTCCTTTAGGCCTATGCGGCGAGTACACCCACATATAGCGAGGCTGCTTTTGTTTGGCCACGGTTCGGTCTGCCTCCCTTGCAGAATGGTAAATTACCTGACGGCGAGCCGCGCGTAAACGGCGAAGACTTGATGCAGCGCGCGGCGGCTCCGAGTTCGGCGATGCTCTCAGGCTCCGTCGCGAGCGTTGCAAGGGCGGCAGCGTCGTTGCTGCCGTGCAAGGAGCCGCGAGTCGCGCGAGGGGCATCGCTGACGTCCAGTAGGACTTCGCTCAAGGATTGATCCTCTATAAGCGCCAGGGCAACGTCATGCTTGAGTAATGATGGCGCGCAGGTCGATGCGGATCGGCCAGTAAGCATTGGTCTTGCGGTCGAAGTGCAGTGTGGTGGCCGGCTTGCCGGTAATTTGAAAAACCGTCTCGGCGATCTTTTGCAGTAGCCCGCCGTAACCCGAAGGCACGAGATAGATTTCCGCAAAGCCGCCTTCACCCTTGATGAGTTGCGCTACATGCTTGCAGGCATCGGCAACGGTTTGTTGGAGAGCTTCGAGCGTTTGGTCGGCGATGTTTCCGGTGGTCGCGGCAAAGACCCGTCCGGGCAATTGCTCTTTGGGTATCGGATGCAAGCCGTCGTTGCAGATGATCGTGAGAGTGTTCGTTGGCTGCGCCGGCAATTCAGCAAGCAGCCGAGCGATGGCGTCTTCCTCCATCCCGGCCCGCCGCGCCGCTTCGATGATGCGCTCGCGTGTGAACATTAATCATTCCTCGAACCCCGAGCATTTCCCGACAAACGTCACTTTTGCTTCAGGGGATTTGTCTGTTCAGAGCGGTTCTAGGGCGTCTTTGACGAGTTCTTCATTCATTGCTATAAGGGCTGAGGTAAAGTTTGCCTTCGTAATCAACCAGACCCAGGGCAACGCGGTCGAGCCAGCCGAACCGCCCCAGAACATTGCGGGTGAAACTTTCCTCGGCGGCAAAGAAAACCATCGAATCGAACGTTATATCCGCAATTTGCAACCTCACGTCGTGGCCATAGGCGAGGAAAGTCCCGGTTGCGGTTCCGAATCTTTGCGGAACGCCCTTTTCATTATTGAGTCCGAGTTGCTCGCTGAACTTGCGCTCGAAGATGCAATGGTCTGCGCCCGTATCGATCTTCGCGTCGAAACTCACGCGCCGGTCTTTCAGTTCGAGGACGACAGCCACGGTGATGCCCAGCGCGCCGACGTCGTAAGTCAACAGTTTTTCGAAGTCCAGACGATGCGCCATCGGTTACCAGCCTGCGGATAAGGTTTCATGCTCGGAAGTCAGGCGAACGAGGAAAGGATTCTTGAAGCCTTTTTCTTTTGCCTGCTGGCGAGCTTCGCGGATGGTCTGCCCGACGCCTACCAATTGGTCGCCTTCCAGAGCGACATATTTCCCGGCATATTCCTCGCGATGGGCTTTAATCCACTCGGTTCGCCGCTGGCGAATGTCATCATCGATGGCACTGGCTTCAGGTGTCTGGTCGCCGGCTTGTTGCAATTGTTCGGATAGAAAAGCCGCGAGTTGCGCTTTCTCCGCCAGCGGCAAAGCCGCAATCTGTTGTTTGAGTTGATTTAACTGTTCCGTTGACATGATCAGACCTCCCGCGGAAGTGAACAGGCCGTTGGCCGTCCCGTTTTTTGATCCGGTTGAGCGTTGTTGTATTAATTGAAAGCTTCATGCATCACCCCTGCTCCCCAACCGCAATGACATATAATCACACGCTACCTTACTTTTGCAGAACCAGAAAAGATAGACAAGCGCGAGCGGTGGAGCGGATACGACACCCATTTGCAGCACGACTCAATTTCTTATGGAATCAGCGTTTCGCACAGGTCTCTCTTACACAATTTGCTGATACAGTTCTTGGATTCGTTGATGCCACTCTTTACTCTTGTGCGGCTCTTTATTCCAGAGCTTGTTTAATTTCAACCACTTCTGCAATTCCCGCGCGCAATCAATCTGTGCTTGTAAATCAGAAAGAGCAATGATTCGCCCAACTATGCCTTCGATTAAGCTGACCTGCCCAGCACCTTTAAGGCTTTTAATTGCGCGGCGGATGGAGTCAACCTGGGATGCGATAGCCGCATTCACGCTTCCGGTCTGCGGTGAGCGGTTCCCTTGCGCAGTTTGTTGGTACTCTCTTGCAGGTATCGCTGCGTTTTGCATTTCGTTGATTGTAGGTTCAGCCAAATTTTCCAGTTCAGAAAAATATATTCTAGGATCTGGCAAAACTTTGCGCTGCCTGAAGTCCCCGATTCCGAGCGTATCTGTTGCAACTGTCTCTCCCCATCCGTCTGCATGGAATTCGAGCATTTTGAGTAGCATCCCTATGCGCTTCAGCCCTGACAGGTGCGCGCAAGGCTTATCGGGCTTCAACTCCCCAAGAAGGTGCGTCTCAAATTCTTGCGTAAGCTGTTCGAGAGTTGTGCGGATGGATAAGTCTTTAAGGCTGTCTTCGCCTTCCTGCCAATCATTACCCTGAAACAACGAACTATAGCGGGTTTCACGGTTGGTCAAATGCAATGTGGCTTTAAGCTTTATGGCCCCCATTCCGAGCGACTTGCCCATTCCCAGACTGTGACAATACTCCTTAGTCGCGTCGCCTAACGGATGTAGCGTCCAACAAAGCGCGCCTAATTCTCTGTCCGAAAGATTTTCAAAATGGATGCGAAAGGAAAAGCTCACGCCTGCCTTTACAGGCTTGAATTTCGTATGCTGTTTGCTGTTCTTTTTCACCACCCAGTTCCCATTTTCATCTCGCTCAAAGTGATTCTTCGTATTCGGGTCAGCCGTTGGGTCATCATCTGGATGATTTGCCTTAATGTCATCAGCCGTTTTATAACCTTGATGCCAGTAAAGTTTATTACCGCGAATTACTGTATTGTGTGGCGGAGGACTGTCATAGTGATCTAGTTCCTTTTTTATATCAGGTCTTTGTTGAGTCAGATAGTGCTGGAACGATGTTGGCTTGGGGGAACTAAGAATTTTGGGTATTATCGGCGTGTCCCAAAGCCATAGTCCGTTCAATGCATTAACTAACATTGCATCGGTCACAAAAACACGACCGGCGTAGGCCCGTCCTTTCTTGCCCTGCTCAGGAACAGACAGGTCGCGGCTTTTCATATCATTCAACTCTTTATGAGAGCGTACAAATCCAAACAAAGCTTCTGCATAATCAATCTGTTCAGGCATTCGGAACTTTTTAGGCACTAAATCTAGCGGGCAATTCTTATAAGGAAGGCGAAACATTTGCGCTCGACCAAAGAAGGCTAGTTCCCCCCTTTCACGCAAAAAGAAAACAGGGTCACCTTGCCCGGCTGGATTCTTTCCCATCATCCCATCACGATCTCTATAGTTATTTGTAGGTTTATTTTTTGGGAAGGCATTCTGTTGCCATTGCGTCAATTGGTCATCATCATGGAAGCGTTCAATCATTGTCTCAGGCACAGAGATTTGTTCAGCGTCATCCGTCGGTAGCAAAAATATAAACTCTTTCTCTTTGCCTTGCATATTGCCTGTGATAACCAACCGCCCTTCTTGGAGGTTGGCTTGCTTAGAGAATTGTAGGTTTTCGACAAAAATTCCATTTGATGAAAGTTTGATCCAAACCGTGCGGTATTGAGCATTGTTTCCGTTCCAAAGCGGTCTTTGATTCGGTCCTTTTCCTTCATACAAATCGCCTTTCAACTCACCACGCCTAACTCGCGCCAATTGACATTTCCTGATGAAATAGCTGTTACCCTCTTTTTTCAGAAACCCTGCTTCAACATTGTTATTCATCCGGCTGGTGTAATGCTTGCCAACTGCCGTGTCATCCATAGTCCGAAAGAACAGTTGCTTATCAGTAACCCACTGAACCTTGCCGTAGCTGACAATCTCCAGCAGGTTTCGCAACATTCCGCGTAGGCTGCTGCCCGGTATTACAGGTTCTTCTTGATTGACAGTATAGAAGAAATGCGGCGTGTTCTTGATACGGTTTTCAATTCGCGTTTGGTCATTTACAAGATTCCCATTGCGGTCTTTGCCTTCTTCATCAAGCTCAAACTCACGCCGTGTCAACGCGCAACGCACGTACATTGGCGATTTGGTCTCTAGCTCCACAACGAAATAGCCGGTGTTCGCATAGCCTGCGTTTGCATAGGTATCGTGGTCAGGAAGCTTCTCAGCGTCATCTATTGCCGTGACCACTTTTTCGGGGAGCGGAACGAAGTTGTACGGCGCAGTGGCTTTGCGGTCAGTTCTCGTTGGGTTTTTATGCTTAGGTAAACTCATCTTTTCTCCTCCTGAATCAGGCTTCTATATTCACAAGACGGCTGGCGGCTACGCGAGCAAAATTCTCTTTCGTCAAGTAATGCCGCACAATTAAACGTGGATTGATTGCTCTGTTCAAAGCAAGCTGTAGGGGGACCGCGTGCCGCAAGCCCTGCGCGCCGTCTCGGAGCAAGGTAAATCCGTTGGGCAATTGTTCATCTGGCGTTCCCCACAAGAGTTGCGGCTCGTCGAACGCTTCATCCCAGTCGCTCGTCTCACCGCCTTGCAGATTATGAATTAAGCGGCTGCGATAACGGATTTCTTCAACACGCCACAACAGCAGTTCGCCTTGTGCTGAAAACAGCCTCACCGATTGCAATGTCTTCAATCGCAGGGGCGGCGATATACTTGGGACCGCATCGTTTGAAGTTTCAAGTTGGCCACCGTTCATTCTGCCCCATATAACCCCATCGTCAGCATGAGCCAACATATATATCAAGCTGTATGCAGTTGCTTGAATCTGTAACCAATCTTTTAAGTCTGTGATGTTGTCCGCCGGGATTAGTTTCACAACGGCAGGCAGTGATTTAATTTCGCGTGTCATTCGTTGGCCCCCTCAAATGTGTTTTGAATGTGGCAATATAGTCCTCCAATCTTTCGCGCGCTTCGTCAGGTATGCTCAAGGCATTCGCACTCGCCTCCAGTAACCACTGAAAACTGCCATCCTGAGTGTCGGGAGTTTTATAAATCAACTCGGCCTTCTTGCCCTTTAAGCGTCCGCGCCCGACGCTCGATTCGCCGCCCAGCGGAAGGTCGCCAGTCCACAGGTCTTTGAGCAAAAGCAAGAGCAATCCTATTTCCTCGTTCTTGGGATTTGCCAACTGCACATCAACAATAACTTCACCCCCAAAAACAGGCTGCTCGTTGAACAGAGCCGTATCGCGCGCGCCTGCCGTGAAACGGTCTATGCTGACACGATTCTGAACAAGATCTGTTTTGCTGTCTTTCACAATCTCTTCGCGCACAGTGACTCGACTAGCTGTGGGGTTGGCTATGTTGGCAATTGCGCGATTGCCTCGCTTATTCATTTCAGCGCCAAACAACCTATCAATCAGTGTTTGCATATTGCCCAATCGGTCGAGTGATTTGGCTATCTTTGTGGCCCGCGCTCTGAGTGCGCCGCCAAGGCTTGTGCCTGAAAGAATCGGTCGTGTAGAGCCATCGGATTGACAGGCGGACAAATAAACCATATCAGGCTCTTTGTCATCTCTGCCGCTGCCGGAGCGGATTAACAATGAGCCGTCCAGTGCGAAAGTTGCTTTGATTTGAAAAACTCTGCGAGCATCATCAATTAAATCGCCTGTGCCAAGAGCCGCGTTGATGTCGTTTGTCGGAGCTACTGAAAGCGGTTTACTGCCATTTTCAATCCAATCAATCAGCCCATTTATTGTCTTTAGGCTATAGCTCTTCACCCGCCATGCGTCAACGCGCACTCTGCCGTAGCCGCGTCTCTTGCGCGCGCCGAGCGTAATACTTCCATCATCGAATCCTTTCAGCGCAGAAGCCAGAGATGTCTTTATTTGTGGAGCATTATCAGTTGCTCGAATCGCTAACTCGAATCGCAACGGAAACTTTGTCCCAGCTTGCCAAAGTTGCATATCAAAAAGGGCATCATTTTCAGCCGTGCGGCTGGAGGGATTGAGCTTAACGCCATTACGCATATCTATTTTCGGATTGATCCCGCGTGCGTCATCTACTATCAAAGGGCTTTGTTCGCCTTCGTCATCGCTTTTTAAACTCCCCAATAAGAGCACACTTTTAGAAGTCCTGTGAGCCGAGGCTCGAAATCCGTGCTCTCGTTCTCGTAAATAGCTTCGTAGCGCGCCTGTTATCGAAGCGCCTGTTAGCAGAGGGGTTTTGCCGTCGAAGGTATCAACCAGAAGCGGCATATCCGTTATGTCATCACCATCACCATTTCCAAAATGCGCTGGCGTCTCTAAGATCAATTCGCCTTCGACAACGATGCGTTCAACGATTTTGCGTGAAGCATTGCCTGACCACATTGCTGAAGACATAATCATTCGCCCTCTCTTCTCCTATTTTTGATAGCACGGGCAAGAACTGTGTCAATGAAGCGCAGGACGTACTCATTGCGAATCGCACTGGTAAGAACAGGATCGATGCCGCCAACGCTTCGCAAATCTTTAGCTCTCTGTCTGCCTGTTGTGGCCATACCAAGCAGGCTGAAAAACTGTTGCTCGCTTGTCGCTTGCGATTGGGTATTAAGCCAATCAAACAATCGCTCACCACTTATGCGCGCCCTCTCGTATTGTTTTCTTGCCGTGCTGCGTTGATTGCTAAGAAAAGTTCTAACTCTATTCGGGTTCGGCGTTGCGCTCATCAATTCGTCGTGGATGATGTTTCGCAAGCGTGACAATTGCGAAGGATTAGGTGCATTGCTGAGGATCTTATTCTTCGCTTGCGTCACGAGCTTTTCGTCCAATCGCTGGCGGAGTAACTGTTCTGCCATTCGTCTTGCTAGCGCCTCACCCTTTGAGCCTGCTGTAAGGGGTATGGATGAGGTTGAAATTCGCTGTCTCGATTCATCAACATTCAATTCAGCCTGATTCTGCCAATTGACAGCAACACGCCCGAACCCTTCCGCGCGTCTTTCTCCAATCCCTTTTTCTATGAGTTCTCGAAGTTTGCTCAACTTGACGGAAGCCGATTCGTAAGCAAAGACGCTACCCATGGAAGTTGCAAAAACTTGAGGCAGAGGCAGCCCCCATTTGCGATTGAACCCTCCCACTACTCGCTGGCTCATAAAGGCGAGTGGGGCACCGAGCGAAGATTGCAACGTATCGTTCAACGCAGCCGTCACAGTTTCGGCATCCACGACAAACTGCCCGCTTTCTGAGTCCCGGAGCAAAGCATCGCTCAAAAGTGTGATGATCAACTGCCCGGCAAAAATTTCTCCATCGTCCGATGATTGCAACTGGCCAACATTAAACTCGCTCCAATTATTGTCGATCTGCGGATCATGAAATCGGACTCTGCCGTAGCCGCCGCTGCGTGATTTGCCCAAGGTGGCTTCGCCTTCAATCAAGTCTTTCAACGCCTGCGCATCTCCATCGTTACACAGAATTGCTGCCGCGAACGATTGACCTTCAGCCAATGCGTCATAGCGAAAAACTGCGCCCGGCGTGTCATCTGGTCTAAAGTTTGGATTTTTTCGCATTGCGCGTCCGAATCTTCTTGTCCTCGCCGTATGGAGGGCGACCCAACGTGAAGGCTGAAAGAAGCGAACCTTGGGACCATCTTCATCAAGAATGATGCTGCAAAAAGGCTTTTTCTCCCCTTTCCATTGCTTCTTTTCATCTTCGGGAGCGGTATTTTCATCTGGGTCGCCAAGCGCGAAGTCATAACGGGGCGCATCTTCCTCTTTGCCTTTTTCGTACTGCCACGATCTTGGGACAGGCAGAGTCCTGATGTTATGATCATCAAGAATGTAGCCGTTCAAATAGCACGTCATATCGTTGAAAAAAAAGCGGCGCGCTTCAGCATTTGCGGCGAGGTCTATCGCGCCACGTTGCTGTAAATAGTTCTTGATGATCGCGCCGCGTAAAACACCTCCTGGCAAGTGGTCAAAGGCGACTGCGCTGTTCGGATCACCCTCCAACTCTGTCACTAAGGTTGGCTCAAGCAGCGTAATTTTGTAGGTGATGGCTTTCATTGCGCTACTCCTTGATGGTTGGCTGTTATGACTGACTTGAAGCGATTGAAATGCTTAGCGGAAACGTCATTGCCTTGTGCATCGCACAGGCTGGATTCAAGTCGTCCGCGCCCTCGATTGCGCCCCGTTCCTGCGCGCCGCAACGACATCACGCAAGCCGCAAGCAACGCCTTTGCCTCATCATCTGGGTTCCGGTCGAAATCCAATCGCGCAATGAAAACGGTCTCACGCAAAATCACTCGCAACGAGCGCAAGCTGTTCTTTTCAGGAGCGCCGGTTTTGTCATCGACGGTAGTTTGACGACGAATCGCGGTCAGCGATTGCAAAACTTCATCAGGTGTTAAACGGGGCGGGATTGCTTTTATATCCGCCCTCACTGCTTGGCGCAATTCTTCGGGCAGCAAAGCCGCGCCGACACGCATCAGTGCGTCATCCGAAAGAGTGCTGCCAGCTTTGCCGAAGAGAAACTGGGCTGCCGACTCAAAACGAGATAATGCGGCAGAACCTTGTAGCGCATAAAGGATATTGGCGCACTCTTCAACCAGCAGACCTTTAAGCGTTCGCCCGCGCAGATAAGGCAACCCGTATTCGTCGTGTTCGACTTCCGAATCTATCAATCCTGCTACGCCATCGCCGCGACCAAAAGTCGCATCACTGGTGAGCTTCAGGTGTATCTCCATTCTCATCAGCCTCGCCTCCTTCCAAAAGCATGAACCAATCCATCGCCTCAATCGCATCGAAGTAGCCGCAGATGCCGCCGCCTGTGTTAGACCATCCTCGCCAACCCTTGTCTCTGAAATCATTCAATTCATCGCTGCCCAAATCAGGCAAATTTGCCAGCGAGAACATCGTGCGAAAATGCTGGACCGCTTCATCGCCTTCCCTGAGTGCATCACGCAATGCCTTGACCTTATTTCGCTTGGTTGACCATTCCTCTCCTTGAAAAGATTTGATCGCCTCTCTAACGACATTCCAGGATCGAAAATTCTCATTTGTGGGATTCGCTTCGAGTGTTACGGGGCGAAGGAAAAGCCTATTGCCCTGTACCATGTATTCACGCTCCCGTATCTCTTTGATGTCTCCTGCAAGTCCACTCAACGCGAAGTGCCAATCGATGCATGCGCCATCCCAATCGTCCGCAATTTCGCGCCGATATTGTTTAGCAGAACGGCATAAATTTTCTGCAAGCGAATAGGCACGGGCAAATGGATAATGCGATTTGACCATTGCTACACCTGCGCAAGCCGTGAGCCGTCCGCAATCGGTATTCTGCCCAGTCTCCTGTGCAAATTTTTTGACGTACTCAAGTGCCAACGTCAAACCGATTCGTCCGTCGCAAATGAATGTCAGGTCATCACCGCCGAAAACTATCGGACGCACAGGCAAAGTGTATTTGTAATTACCCAATCTAAGTTTTATAGGCGCGGGACCCGAATCGCATTCCGCAACACTAGGATTTGAATGGGTGATTTCGCCTTGAGTGTTGATACTTAATTTCAAAGTCGTCAAGGCACCAATCAATGCTTTCTTCGCGGACTTTTCAACGGCTACGGAAAACTTGCGCAGCGCCGTGATGTAGTTTCTATTTTGCTGCGAATAACTGCCGTTTGCATCCGCTTGGCGATAATTACTTCCGATTTGTTGAATGCGTTTGCCCATCCCGTCGCCGTCAGCGTGAACAACGGCGATGTAGCTGTAGTCGCCGCTTGTGCGCCCCAACTCATCAAGTTCACGAGGAAACTCGTAAGAATTTGTCAGCACATCTGCGAACATCTCTTCTAAACGCTTGTTGGCCTTGTCCGTAGCTCTCAGCTTGGCGAGGATTTCCGCAGACGCAGGATAGAACGATGTCGGGTCTGTGGGAATCGGTTGGGCAATTCCGGCAACCGGAAGCCCCGTTGATTGACACATCATGCTCACACCCAAACCCAGCAACGGAGCCGATGCGGACCGCGAGCGTTTCTGCCTTGCCAATTCTTTGAACCCTTCATCAATCTTTGTGACAAGCGATCCGTTTTCCCAATCAAGTGGCAAGCATTCAATGACCAGTTGCAGATTCGGCGCATCTGTCAAAGCTTTGCGTGACAATTTCTTGATAAAGTTAGTTGCTCCTGTTTCATCACGAAACAGGACAACCGTATTTCCGCCACCTGCGTATAGAATTTCAGCGTCCAGTCCGTTGCGTTCAATCCATTTGTCATTATCCAATGTGCCTGTCTGAATATTGTTAATATTGTTCGCTGTTGCCACACTATTTACGGTTTGCAAAGCCCATTCGCCCGTAGCTTGTGCGACAAGGTGCGATGCCCCTACGTTCTCGCGTAGGCGGTTGCTGCCGAAAACATAGGGCTGAATCTGCGTTGTATCAACAATAACGAGGTATATTTTATTCATCGCTATTCTCCACTTTGGGATAGAACCCACTGTTCAATATGAAAATTGAGGTTGGCAAGGTCAGGGCGGCCAAATACACGAATGCGCCCTTCCTGATCAACGTCACGCTTCATCTCAGCCTCGATCCTTTCCGGATAATTGGCAGCACAGACCAGCGCTACACGAGCTTCGCTGCCACCAAGTTGTCTGGCACGAATGTAGGCTTCAAAGAGCTTCTTCTTCAAAATCTGCTTTCCGCCTTTGCTATCAGTGTCTGTACTACAAGAAAAGGCAAAGAGTTGATAGCCGCGCATCGCAATCACATCAACTTCAAACTGCACATCTTTGGTTTCGACATTGAGAGCGCATTCGTGCAAATGAAGTTTGTTCTTCAAAGGGTTGAGCACGTCGAGTATATGATGCTCAAGCCACTTGCCGTCTAACCATTCGCAAACATTCTCAGCTTTGGTGAACCCGCAAACACGCATAACATCTCCGATAAGTATGCTTTGATTAGGTTGATTCAATTCATCAAGCAAAGAAGCAGTGAATGCAGAAGGAGCACTAGAGAAATCCAATCTAACTGTGCGCAAAGTGTTTTCGTTTTTGTTCCAAGCATAAGGGTTGATGCGGCATTTTGGGTTCAAGTGATTGTGCTTCCAATCCTTATATTGATCTGCCAGAGCAATATCGGCATAAACATCAGCCAATGTTTTAGCTGACTGAGGCAACACAGGGGTTGTGACAGGAGGATGTGACAACAGCCACCCGTGCAATTTCATCAGTTCCCTCAATTCCATGATAACGTGGCGTCCGACATACTCTATTTGAACATCGTGACTCTCTCCATCTCCGGGATCAATGACAAGGCTGAGTGTTCGAGCGTCAAGATAACTGAAAATTGGAGAAAGATTTTTTGCCTTTGCCCATTTTTCCAATGCGCGATATGCATGAACTGCCATCGCTTTGGTCCCACCAGTATAGTTAAGCCCGACCGATGATGCGTTTCGTTTATCTAGCCTCTCAAAGACCCCCTGGGTAATCGAAACCGGATTAGACTCTTCAATCTTTTTCAATTCGATATTCATTCCTCGCTTCGAAAACCAGCCTTGCAACTTCTGAGCAGCTTGGACAGTTTCTGTAGAGTGAAGAAGCGTAATTTTCCCTGTCGGCGCAACTAACAAATTACCTGCTATTGCGTTCGGCAAGGGATTCTCACCAACCAAGAGTAGAAGGTGTTCCACTTTACTGGTTTCCAGCTTTTCGCTAGGCATGATTAAATTCCTTTCTTCTCTTCCTCAAATGCGATCATCTTCTCGCGAACAAATCGACCATGCCGCGTGAGGTGCGCGGCGAGATGATGATGCGTTGCGCTTGCACTGCCGCCGCATCTAGCTCGGTTGCCAATGTTATGCCGCGGCGGAGATATTCGATCTCGCGGTCTTCCTGCAAGGTCGCCAGGACCATGCCGCCGCTCATTGCTGCGGTGCCGCCGGTGAAGTCGGCAATCAGGTCTGACGCCTTCAGTTCCGGCGCGGTCTCGCGCAACTGGCGATAAATGTGGCTCACCGCTTCTGCCGCCTGGCCGATGTCGTTTTCATCCATAAGCTCCACCGCAAAGCAGGCGACATCACGACCCGATTCGCGTTTGACGATGGCCTTGATTAAACTTTCAGCGGCGTAGCTCCGGCTGGAACCGCTTTCTCCATCCGTGCAAATGATCCAGCAATATCGCAACACCGGCGCGTGGTAGCGCACCGCAAAGGCAAGCTGTCCCCAGTTGCTCTTGAAAATCTCTGCAAGGTCGAGATCGCCTTTCAACGCAGCTTGCCGGATTTGCTCGGCAGATTCATAGCGGCTTTGCACGCCGGGGCCACGATTGCTGTAAGCGCTCAATTGCACGATCAAGCCTTTGTGGAGATCGGGAACGATTGACTGGTAGATATGCGGTTTGGCATTGCGCCAGGCATTGTATGCCAGTCCCGCAATGGTTAGAAGAAACACTAACCCAGGCAACAGCAGCTTCATTCCGGGTTCTGAAAAATGATGCGCCGGCGCGTTGCCCCGCAGCCAGTTCATCATGTACTGGCTCAACTCTTGTCCCAAAGGCAACAGGGAATCTACGAACCAACTGAAGACCGCCAGGCTCCATCCGAAAAGCAGCACCGACTTGATGCCGCCGCCTTTCTCAAAGGCGAACATTCGGCTCAAGGCTTCAGCGAGCGTCGTTCGCATGGAAGGCGTTGTCAACCCGCGCTCGGTTGTCTTCATTGTCTCTTCAGTTTTTTGCAAAGATGGCTTCATCCTGTTGCTTTCTCTCTGCCTGCTAATGCCGCGCCTGCCGCTGCCTCTCACTTCACGCAGGGACGCTTATGAAGAATTCAACTCAACTCGAATCGCTTCACCCGACCATCTCATACTTGCCTAATCCGAAACTCGTGCCGGTGCCGACGTGCAGGATTTCTCCCGCAACCAGCAGCGGCAGGAATTCGGCTATCGCTTCGCCTCTGTATTCGATATCGCCGATGAAGCCGCCCAGCTTCATCTTCGTCTCCTGGCGGTTCGAGTAACGCTGCCAATCGTGCCAGCTCAACGATGCTTGATGGATGCGAACGCTGGCGGCGCGGGCGATCAGCCCTTTGTAATCCAAATCGAGCCGCGACTCACCATGCACGGCAATCAACATCGACACGCGCCGCAAGAGGTTTCTGATCAATAGCTCGAAACTCAAACTGGTTTGCAAATCGCCTTCGACGCGAATGCGGGTCGGCGTTGTAAACCGCAGCTTCACCCTGTCGCCCGGCCTGCTCCCATCGCGTTCAAGTTCTTGCAAACGCGCTTCGAGCAGGTCGCTCAAGTTGCTTACCGCATCAATGGGGACGAGGCTGCGCCGGTCGCTCGCTGTGTAAATCGTCTCAAGCTCGCCAAACTCATCAAGCACGGCGACGCTGCCGAGCGCAAACCCGGCGCGCTCATAACCCAGGCCGCGCCGCGCCATCTCGCTCACCGCGTAGATCACATAAGATAGATAATCGGTCGCTCGCCCCATCAACGTCAGGCGGAAGCGCAACTCATCGCCCGCCGCAAACTTCAAGCGCTCGTTGGGTGGCGAACTCGACATTCGCATCTCTCCCGGCATGACTGGCGACGCTTTGCGCAAGACCGGTACGCCGCCCGGCAGCCCTCGCTTCAAGCTTGCCGTCGAATGGCTCGACACGGCTTGACTGCTCGGTTGCGGGAGATGTTCTTTTTTGGCAGAGGACCTGTCGCCAGCCGATTTCAACAAACCCGGCGGCGCCAGGATGAACGGGTGCGGCGCTTGCTGCTGGCCGCGCAACTGCGGCACATCAGCCGGCGCCGGCGTCTCGAAGAGATAAGGATAGATGCAGCGGTCGGCGACTAAACAATGACTGCAATCGCGGTGGCTCATCAGGCAGACCGCGTCCTTCAGCGCGTGTCCGAACGCGCCGCGCAAGGTCGATCCGAGAAAGGCCGGCAAAGAGGTTGATTGCCTGGCCCGGAGACTTAACTCATAACCTGAAACTACGCAGCGACCAAAAAGTGCTCCAAAAAAGGGAGTTGGTTCGGGATGGGCTGACGAAATAACTCGCGCTTGAAGGCGTAGACCGTCTGCCCTTGGGTGATCGCTGCTTGTTGTGTCAAACATAGCGCCATCAA
>DATENM010000116.1 GCA_035275065.1 Blastocatellia bacterium | reverse complement strand
CGACGGCAGCGGCATCGAGCAGGGGTGGATGAGACTGGAAGAAGGATTAACGCGGCGGATGAGGGGAGTGTCGCGGCAACTGGGAGTGAGCGTGGCGAGCGTGTGTCACGTGGCGTGGGGGCAGGTGGTGGCGCGGACGAGTGGGCGTCAGGAGGTGGTGTATGGGACGGTGCTGCTGGGACGGATGCAAGGTGGCGAAGGGGCGGAGCGGGCGATAGGTTTATTCATCAATACTCTGCCGGTGAAGGTGAGAGTGGGTGAGGAAGGAGCGGCGGCGAGTGTGCGGGGGATGCAGGAGCAGTTGGGAGAGTTGTTGAGGCACGAGCAGGCGTCGTTGGCGTTGGCGCAGCGGTGCAGCGGGGTAGCGGCGCCGACGCCGCTGTTCACGTCGCTGTTGAACTATCGGCACAGTGCTGAAAGAAGGCCGGCGCGGTCGGTGGAACAGGCACGGGCCTGGCAAGGCATGCAGCGTCTAACTGGGGAGTCACGGAGCAACTACCCCTTGAGTCTCGCGGTGAATGATTTAGGAGAAGGCTTCTCGCTGTCGGTGCAGGTGGCGGCTGCAATTGGCGCTGATCGGGTCTGCCAGTACATGAGCACGGCACTGCAATCACTGGTCGAGGCGCTGGAGAGCGCGCCGGCGCGGTCGCTGTGCAGCCTGGAAGTAGTGCCCGAGGGCGAGCGGCGACAGGTGGTGTATGAGTGGAACGCGACCAAGGCTGACTACCCGAAAGAGCAGTGTGTGCATGAGCTGTTCGAGCAGCAGGTCGAGCAGACCCCAGAGGCCGTGGCGGTCGTCTGCGGCGAGGCGCGGCTGAGCTACGGGGAACTCAACCGGCGGGCCAACCAGCTGGCGCACTACCTGCGCCGGCTCGGTGTCGGCCCCGATGCCCGCGTCGCCATCTGCCTGGAGCGCCGCTTGGAGATGATTATTGGCCTGCTGGGAATATTGAAGGCGGGAGGAGCCTATGTCCCTTTGGACTCGGCCTACCCGCCCGAGCGGTTGCGCTACATGCTCGCCGACAGCGCGCCGCTGTCGGTGCTGACAGATAGTCAAGCGGCAGAGCTGTTTCGTGGCAGCCAGGGACCTGCGGTGCTGACTCTAACAGAGCCGCAGCGGCCGTGGGAACGCGAGGCCGACTGCAATCCTGGAGTCGCGCGAGTAGGACTGAGACCTGAGCACCTGGCCTATGTGATCTACACCTCAGGCTCGACGGGCCGGCCCAAGGGGGTGATGGTCGAGCACCGCCAACTGGTCAACTACGTGGCCGCCATTAGCGAGCGGCTGAGGGTGGCGCCGAGGCGGAGCTACGCGCTGGTGTCAACCTTCGCCGCCGACTTGGGCAACACGGTGCTATGGCCGTCGCTGGTGAGCGGCGGCCTGCTGCACGTGCTGTCGCCAGCCGACTGCCTGGATGGGGGGCGCTTCGGGCGCTACTGCCAGCAGCAGCCAATCGATTGTCTGAAGATCACGCCGACCCACTTGCAAGCCTTATTGGGCGAAGCGGGAGGTGCGGAGCGCGTTCCGTGGGAATGCCTGGTGCTGGGCGGCGAGGCGCTGACACAAGAGCTTGTCGAGAGGGCACGGCGGCGGCGGCCTGGGTGCCGGGTCTACAACCACTACGGGCCGACCGAGAGCACGGTGGGAGCGTTGTCGCAGGAGGTGGTGGAAGGGCAAGCGGGGAGCGGCGCGCAGGCGGTGGCGCTGGGGCGGCCCATGGGCAATATGAGAGTGTACATCCTGGATGGGCAGGGAGAGGTGGTGCCTGCCGGGGCGCTCGGGGAGGTCTGCATCGGCGGGGCGGGAGTGACGCGGGGGTACTGGCAGCGGGCCGAGCAGACGGCGGGGCGGTTCGTGGCCGATGAGATGAGCGGGGAGGCAGGCGGGCGGCTGTACCGGACGGGGGATCGGGGGCGGTGGCTGGCGGATGGGCGGATTGAGTATATGGGGCGAGTGGATGATCAAGTGAAGGTGCGGGGCTACCGGGTGGAGTTGGGCGAGATCGAAGCGTGTCTGAGGCAGGCCGAGGGGGTGCGCGAGGCCGTCGTGACGGCACGCGCCGATGCGGACGGGAACCAGCGGCTGGTGGCTTACGTGGTGCCCGATGAAGCCTCCGCTTACCCGTTACTGCAAGTGCTGCGCCTGGAGGGCCGTGGGGAGCTGCCGGCGGCGGCGCAGTACGAGCTGCCCAACGGCATGGTGATCAGTCATCAGAACAAGGGGGAGAGCGACTACCTCTACCAGGAGATCTTCGAGCGGGAGGCGTACCTGCGGCATGGCATCAGGCTCGGCGAAGCCGCCTGTGTGGTGGACGTGGGAGCCAACATCGGCTTGTTCACGCTGTTCGTGCTGGATCGTGCGCCCGGGGCGAAGGTCTATGCGTTCGAGCCGATTCCGGCGGTGTATGAGAGCCTGAGAATCAACGCGGCAATCAGTGGCGGCCAGGTGCGGGTCTTTGATTGCGGCCTTGCGAATGCGCCGGGCACGGCCTGCTTCACCTGGTTCAAACACAACTCGCTGATCTCCGGCCGTCACGCCGACCTGGAGGAGGAGGCGAAGGTGATCGAAGCCTTCATCAGGAACCAGCAGCAGGAGAAGGCGATTTCTGAGGAGGAGCTGACGCAATTGCTTCAGGAGCGGTTGCAGTACGAGCACTTCAGCTGCCGCCTGCGGACATTATCGGAGGTGATGGGCGCGGAGGGGATTGAGGGCATCGATCTGCTGAAGGTGGACGTGCAGAAGAGTGAACTGGAGGTGTTGGAGGGGATTGAGGCTGGGGATTGGCCGAAGATCCGGCAGCTGGTGGTGGAGGTGCATGACATCGACGGGCGGCTGAGCCGAATCCAGGGGCTGCTGGAAAGTCAAGGGTATCAACAGAGTGTCGAGCAAGATGAGCTGCTGAGGGGGACGAATCAGTATACGATTTACGCTCGCCGCAGCGAGGAAGGAGATGAGAGGCATGTAGGCCCGCCGGCAAGGCGACGAGAGGCGCCGAAGTATTGGAGCCGGAAGCAACTGATAAGGGATGTGCGGGGGCGGGCTGGCGAGCGGCTGCCGGAGTACATGGTGCCGGGGGCGTATGTGTGCTTGGAGTCGCTGCCGCTGACACCTAACGGCAAGCTCGACCGCAAGGCGCTGCCTGAGCCGGAGCGAGAAGGGGATGGGCGGCAGGAGTACGAGGAGCCGGCGGGGGAGACGGAGCAGGCGGTGGCGGCGATCTGGGGCGAGGTGCTGAAGGTAGCGCGCGTAAGCCGCCGCGACAACTTCTTCGAGCTTGGGGGGCATTCGCTGTTGGTGATGCGGGTGATCGCGCGGCTGCGGCAGGCATTGAATATCGAGGTGAGCATCAGCGATGTCTTCGAGCACCCCGTGCTCGCCGACTTTGCCATCGCAGTGGAGCGAGCCACCCCGACCACGTTACCGGCCATCACGCCAGCCCAGCGCGTCGAGCATCTGCCCTTATCGTTCGCGCAGCAACGGCTGTGGTTCCTGGCGCAGATGGGCGCCAGCCAGGCCTATCACATCTTCTACGGCTGGCGGCTGAAGGGACAGCTCGACCGCCGCGCGCTGCGGCGGGCGCTGGACCGCATCGTTGCGCGCCACGAGGCGCTGCGCACCACCTTTGTGACCATTGATGGCGAGCCGGCGCAGCAGATCACCCCGGCACAACAGAGCCGCTTCGACCTCAAGGAGCACGACCTGCGCGACCGCCTAGACGCCAATCAAGAGATGGAGCGATTGATTGGTGAGGCGGCGGCCAGGCGA
>DATENM010000115.1 GCA_035275065.1 Blastocatellia bacterium | reverse complement strand
TCCCACCAAGATCAGGGCCTGGGACGTGGCGCGCCGTCTTCGACTTGGTGCGTCGGATGAAAAAAGCGACCATTGGTTCAGATATGACAAGCGGCGATGGTTTTCCTCTGGCGACAGATTTGAGCGTGCCGCCTTGCGGGTACTACCCTATCTTGGCGGCCAAGCAGAGGACTGGTGGGGACGAGAGACAGGTGAGCCAAAAACGTCGGCCTAACAACGACATGCACCGGAGCCGCCACCGCGCAGTGCTCATGATTACTCACAGTGCCGCTCGGCGGCCCGGTGATGTGTGTTCGTTAGGTGCTCGCCCTCTTAACTGACAGATTGCAGAGGCCCGGAATGAAGAAGAAGACATCTGCGCGAACTCCTCCGCGACCCCTTGAACGGGACGTACTGGTAGAGGCAGGACACAGGTGTGCTATCCCCACCTGTCGCCAAATACCTGTAGAAATCGCTCACATTGTTCCTTGGGCACGTGTAAAAGCGCACACATTTGATAACTTAATTGCTCTTTGCCCAACTTGTCATACACGATACGATAACGGTGAGATTGATCGCAGAGCGATGCTGCAATACAAAGCGAACCTCTCTGTTCTAGAGCGGTTTTCGGTTGCATTTAGCTAGTAAACCGGTCAGTCTACGAGCTATGAAACCTTATTCCAACGACTTGCGCCACAGAATCGTCGAAGCCTGTGAAAGCGGCAAGTACTCACAGGGCGAAGTCGCTGAGTTGTTCCAAGTCAGTCTCGCCACGGTCAAAAACTTCCTCCGCCGCAAGCGCGAGACCGGCTCGGCTGATGCATTGCCGCATGCCGGCGGCAACAAGCCGTTGCTGGATGAAAAAGCCCGTCTCTTCATCCGGCAGAGCGTTGCCGAGAATAACGACTTAACCCTTGATGAGTTGTGCCAACGGGTCAAAGCCAAGCATAAGAAAGCCGTCTCGCTCCCGACCATGAGCCGCCTGTTACAGACACTTAATTTGCCGCGAAAAAAAAGTCGCTCCACGCCTCCGAACGAGACACGCCGCGGGTCCAGCAGGCGAGAGCCGAGTACCGGAAATTGATTGCCCGGCTGGATTTCAGTCGGCTGAAGTTCATTGATGAATCGGGAGTTAATCTGGCGTTGACGCGCTTGTACGGTCGCGCTCCGCGTGGCGAGCGGGCGGTCGGCAGCGCACCGATCAACTATGGTCAGAACCTGACGCTGATCGGCGCCTTGGGCAGCGGCGGCCTGGACGCGCTGCTGTGGATTGAAGGAGCGACCGATGGCGAGGTCTTCCGCGCCTACACCGAATGCATCCTCTGTCCGACGCTGGTGGCTGGCGACATCGTCGTGATGGACAACTTGGGAGCGCATAAGGTGAGTGGCATCCGTGAGGCAATTGAAGCGCAGGGAGCGCAGTTGATTTATTTGCCGCCGTACTCGCCCGACCTGTCGCCGATTGAGCGGTGCTGGTCGAAGATCAAGACCGCCTTGCGAAGTATCGGAGCACGAACCCGTCGCAAGTTGGAGCGGGCCATCAAGCGAGCGCTTGCGACGATCACTGAATCTGATGCCTTGGCCTGGTTTACTCATTGTGGCTATCAGCTAAACTGACATGAAAACCGCTTTAAACAGCCGTTATGGTGATCTGGAGCGCAGGGTGCTCAAATTCTTCGCGGAAGATCCGAATCTAGAATCCGTTTGGATAAATAAGGGGTTTGATATTCTGCTGATGTATCTTGTAGAAGATGGTTTGCTAATAAAGGATGAAGGCTTGAAGTACTATTATGCAGAAGGAAATCCCTTTCAGCTTACAGACAAAGGGCGAGAATTCGTCAAGCGATGGCTAAATGCTGAAGTATTGGAATAGTATTGCTCACAGGCCAAAACGCACCTAACAAGGACATGCACCGGAGCCGCCGAAGCGCAGTTCACGTGATTGCCCGCGATGCCGCTCGGCGGCCCGGTAATGTCCGGCGTTAGACAACTTTGCTCGACAAAGACGTGGCTAATTGATAGCGCCTGCGCACCACCTTCGCTGGCCAAGCCAACACCAACCTCGTGGTTGTGTGGCGGCGCAACTCGCTCGCGCCTGCCTTCACTTGCTTCGTCGCGT
>DATENM010000114.1 GCA_035275065.1 Blastocatellia bacterium | reverse complement strand
TCCCACCAAGATCAGGGCCTGGGACGTGGCGCGCCGTCTTCGACTTGGTGCGTCGGATGAAAAAAGCGACCATTGGTTCAGATATGACAAGCGGCGATGGTTTTCCTCTGGCGACAGATTTGAGCGTGCCGCCTTGCGGGTGCTACCCTATCTTGGCGGCCAAGCAGAGGACTGGTGGGGACGAGAGATAGGTGAGCCAAAAACGTTGGCCTAACAACGACATGCACCGGAGCCGCCGAAGCGCGGTTCACGTGGTTACTTTCAATGCCGCTCGGCGGCCCGGTGATGTGTGTTCGTTAGGCGCAGAAGCACAACAGTCCAGCCAATAACACAAGTATGATTAACCTAAGCCTGCAATACGCTCATCAAGATGGTACTGCTGAGGAGCGCGGCACGGCGAGCCTACAGCAAGCCCTTGATGCCTTTCGCGCCTTCCCTTGGGATGAACAACTGCACCAAGCTAATGAATTGCAAATCTGTGCGCCGACGCTCTTCCTGAAGAAGAGTGACGGTGCTTCTGTCTTCTTCGTATCAATTATGGAGGGAGAGAAACTGGACTTTATGCTGTACTTGGAAACGACAGAAGAGGTCGAAAGGTGGGGCTTATTCGGGAAGCGAAAGAGGAAGAAAGCCGTAATCTATGACTCAATCGGGCATGCTAGACAGGGAGTAGAAGAGGCAATCCGAGCATATTATGCCGATGACAAGAAAAGGCTGAGAGCGATAATCCAGGCGCGGAACTGCGCCTAACAACGACATGCACCGGAGCCGCCGCCGAGCGGTTCACGTGATTGCTCGCAATGCCGTTCGGCGGCCCGGTGATGTGTGTTCGTTAGCTGTCTGACCCATTTACTTTCGTGTGAGGTGATGTGATGGATAATATCCCAATCAAAGCTCTGATCGTTGACCCCGATGAACGCGCAGCCCGTGCACTTGTTGACGCACTGCGCAAAATCAAGGTTGTGCTATCCGTCGGACTGTATAATGATACATCAAAGGCGTATAAGGCTATCAAAAGCCTTGACGTTAATGTGATCTACATTGACCCACTTGGTCTTGGACTTGATCGCGCGAGCAATTTTATTTTTCGAATAAGGAAAGAATTCCCATCCGTGGCGTTCGTTCTATACCTCAATCTTACTTTGCTCAAGAAACAAGAGAAGCATTTCTATGCGGGTGAACGTGGCCGGTTTCACCATTATTTTACTCTACAAAAATCGAGGCCTGGGCCAGCCTTTGATCGTCGTGTGTTTGACACAGTTACGGCTTGCCAAGGAGATCTTTCTTTCAGACTGACGCAAGAAAAAATTGCAGAGCTTCAAAAGGAACTTGTCGGCATTCAAGAGTCCGCCTCCGACGATACCGCTACCGTCCCGCTCCGGATGCTTCAAGAGATCCAAGACCAACTGTCGGCTTTGAAAAATGAGCGCCAGTCTCCGAGCGGGCATCATTCCGCAGCACCCTTTTTAGGACCGCCTGCCAGTGCGATCTCAGCCAACCAATGTTTTATCATCATGCCCTACTCGCAGGAATGGTCTATCGGTGTAGAAACAATCCTGAGAGAGGTTTGCAAAGATGCCGGGTTCGAGTTCTTGATCGCCAAAGAAATGGAGGGCAGATTCGTCCCCTATGATATTTGGAAAGGAATAACGGGATCGGCTTTAATGATCGCGGACTTGACCGGGGCAAACGCCAATGTAGCCTACGAGGTAGGGCTTGCCGATGCCCTCGGTCGTGAGGTTATTCTTATTTGCCAAGATAGTAATGTCCCCTTCGATTTTTTGGCACAACGACTCATTGTATACAAAAACGCTGTACAAGGCGCGTTTGAGTTGCGTCAGAAGCTATCCGATAAGATCAAGAATAGCAGACTTACCCGCAACGACAGCTAACAATGCGTTGCAGCGGAGGCCGCGAAGCGAGTCTCTTATCACTCATCGTAGCTCCTCACGCGGCCCCGCTGAACGCTGTCGTTAGGCGACTGCCAACTCAAGCCTACAAACCATGATAAAGTTCTGGCAAAGAATCATCGCGATTGCCGAGGTAGTCGGAGGCAGTGCCGCCTTGATCGCTATCATCTTTGCTGCCAAAGCCGGAGCCGGCAAATCCGTC
>DATENM010000113.1 GCA_035275065.1 Blastocatellia bacterium | reverse complement strand
TTGGCCACATCCAGCTCGCCCTTCAGCACGCAGCGGCCTTGCAGAATGTAGTAGCCCGAGCCGGGGGCCTGCATGCAGTGGAAGATCATCCCCTGTTGCATGGGCGTTAGCGGGTACACTGCCTCTACGTTCGTCTTGTCTATCATTGCTTTGCTTGTTTGAAGGTCAGGATATTCTGTCGGGTTGACTTCTAGCGGCTTGATGCCCCACTCAAGAGCCTGTGATTCTGGAGGCTACTTTAATCTCCGCGAGGATGCTGTCCAGGTCATTTACATCAAAGCCTGAGACCTTTAACTCAGACTCTTGCTCTACTCGCCTACTGTTTCTATCTGCGATGACGCCGCGCAAGGCGGCAATGAAACTTTCAGCCAGTTGCTCCACGGTCTCGGCACGGTGCAGGTTACGGCTGTAAGCCCATTCAGATTGGAAGCGCCCACGGCTGATCCAGCAGTTGATCTCAAACGTGTACTCCCGCAAGTCATGCGGGCTTCGGTTCGAGCCCTGCGGCCCTCCGATCAGGCGGAAGAAGCTATCCTGATTGATAACCGCGTCAAACTGGCCGAGGTAGTTAAAACATATCTCCCCTTGTCCCCCTTGATCTAACTCAGTCGCTATAGGGCTGCCTGTTTTCAAGTATCTCAATATCCCATAACCGATGCCGCGTTGCGGCACCCTGCGCAACTGCTCCCGCACCCGCTCCAGTTGCCGCCCTGGCCACTCTCCTGCCTGCCTGTCGATCCACACCGGGTAGACGCTCGTGAACCATCCCACACTCCGCGTCAGGTCAACTCCCACCACCTCTTCCTCTCGCCCGTGCCCTTCCAGCTCTACCTTCACGCCACTCCCCCCACTCCATTCGCAGAAGCTCTCGACCAGCGCACCTACCAGCACCTCCTGCAACTCGCTGCCGAAAGCCTTCCCCGCCTCCCGCACCAGCCTCTGCGTCTCCTCCTGGCTCAGCCCCACCGTCACCGTCGCGGCGGACTCGCCCGTATTGTCTCCTTCCTCATAGTCGTGCGGCAGCCGCTGGCTACGCTGACGCGCCACACCCCGCCAATACTCCCCTTCCTGTATCTCGACATCGCCGCGGCCGGCGTACTCTTCCAGGCCCGCCGCCCACTGCTGGTAGGAAGTCGTCTTCTCAGGTAGCTGCACTGCCTGGCCGCGCCTCAGCCCGCCGTAGAGTAGTTCGAGGTCTTCCAGCAGAACTCCCCAGGAGACCGTATCAACCACCAAGTGATGCGCCACGATCAGCACTCTGGGTGCCTGCTGCCGGCCGAGATCGAAAAAGCCAACGCGCAGCAGCCTGCCTTGCTCCAAGCTCAGGCTCGCCTGCATCTGAGCCGCTGCCTGGCGCCAGGCGCGCTGCTGCGCCGGCTGGTCAAGGGATGAGAGGTCAAGGAATTTAAGGAAGCCGGCCGGCAGTTGCCTGCCGGTCTCCTGGTACCACTGGCCCGACTGGCACCAGAACCTGGCGCCCAACTGGTCGTGGTGCGCGCAGAGAGCGGTGAGCGCTGCTTGCAAGGTGAGCGGATCAATTCGGGTTGCGCCTTCCAGCACCACAGACAGGTTGTAGTGGTGGGGATCACGACGTTGCTGGCGGAAGAAGCGCGCCTGAATGGGAGTCAGCGGCACAGCGCCAGAGACGCGTCCCTGGGGCGCGGGCAGGCGTTTAGTGGTGCCGGCGACCGCAGCCAGCTCGGCAATCGTCGGGTGCTGGAAGATCTGCCTCGGCGTTATCGCCAATCCCGCGCGTTGCGCCTTGCCGACGATTTGAATGCTAATAATCGAATCGCCGCCTAGCTCAAAGAAGTTATCATGGATGCCGACCTGCGGGAGCCTGAGGGTCTCGGCGAAGATGCGGCAGAGGGCTTGCTCGACGGGGCTGCGAGGCGCTTGCGAGAGGTCTGCCGGCTCCAAGCTGCTGGCTGGCGCGGGCAGGGCCTTGCGGTCGAGCTTGCCGTTGGCCGTCAGCGGCAACTGCGCCAATTCGACGAACACCGACGGCAGCATATAATCCGGCAGCCGCTGACTCAACTGCTCGCGCAACTGCTTGAAGCTCAGATGCTGGCTCGCCTCGGCGACCACATAGCAGACCAGATGCTGGCCGCGCCCCGCCGCCTCGCGCACCACCACCACGCTCTGCTTAACTCCCGCTTGCCCGTTGACCGCCGCCTCGACCTCTCCCAGCTCGATGCGATAGCCTCGCACCTTCACCTGCTGATCGATGCGGCCAAGGAATTCGACGTTCCCGTCAGATCGATAACGCACCCGATCTCCCGTCTTGTAGAGTCGTGCGCCCGGTTCATTGGCGAACGGGTTTGGGATAAACTTTTCTGCCGTCAAGTCAGGACGGTTCAAATACCCCGACGATAAGCCGTCGCCACCGACATGAAGTTCTCCTGGCGCACCCATGGGCGCGGGGGCACAACTGTCGTCAAGGATGTAAAGCGTGTTGTGCGCCGTCGCACGGCCTATCGGCATTCCCGTGGGGCCGCCCTGATCGCTGGCTACTGGCCTGCCGACTTTGAAAATCGAGCAGTTCACGGAGGCTTCGGTGGGGCCGTAGCCGTTGTACAGAAGGCACTGGTCGTCTACCTTGCCAAGTATCTCACCGACCAGGCTGTCCGTCAGCGGCTCACCCCCCAGGTGAATAGTCTGCACAGATTCGAGTGCGCGCCCGGCGGCGATGAACTCTCTAAAGAAAGTCGGGGTCGAGTGAATGGTGTTGATCGCGTGCTCGCCGATGAAGTCGGAATACTGTGATGGGCTACTGACCATGTCCTTATCAAGAAAGTAGAGCGTCCCGCCGAAGATCAGCGTCGTGAGAAGCTCGAAGACTCCGAAGTCGAAAGCGGGTGAAAGGTTTTGCAAAGTCCTGGTGCGCACGCCCAGGCCGAAGTACTTCTGGCTCCATTGCAGGATAGGGTCGAGGTTTCGGTGAGTGATCGGCACGCCCTTGGGGCCTCCGGTCGAGCCAGAGGTGTAAATTACATAGGCAAGGTTATCAGCATCGCTAATCGCTGTGGGATTGTCACGGCTCTGCCGGTTTATTGACTCCCAATCGCGGTCAAGGTAGACATTCTCAACCGGCAGCTCGCCGGTGGTTGCCGCGTAGCTCTGCGCGGTCAGCAGCACATGCGCGCCGGCATCATGTAACATGTGGCGAAGCCTGTCGCGGGGGTAATTGGGGTCTAGCCCGACATACGCGCCACCGGATTTGAACACCCCCAACAACGCGACGAGCAGATCGGGCGTCCTGCCGAGGCAGATGCCGACGCGCGTCTCGGGGCCGACGCCCCGCCGCCTCAGGGAATGAGCCAACTGGTTGGCGCGGCGGTTCAATTCTCCGTAACTGATCCGGCTTTCGTCGCTGACCGCGGCCACGGCATCAGGGCAGGCCGCGGCTTGCCTTTGAAATCGCTCGTGTATGCATCTGGTCTGAGGGCATTGGAAGCCGGTGTCATTCCACTCAATGAGCAGTTGTTGGGCACACGCCTCATCGAACAGCGACAGGCTGCCGACATACTGTTCTGCATCGCGGACCATCCCCTTGAGCAGGTGCTTCATCTGCTCAAGCACACGGGTTATTTCGGCCGGCTCCATGCGCCTGTCCGGATAAATCATCTTGATGTGCAGGCTCCTGCCCGGCGACGCCATCACGGCTAGCGGGTAGTTGGTTCGCGAGTAGTTCTTGACATCGCCGATCTGCAACAGCGCCCTGGCGCGCTCCCTTATTCCGCCATCTACCGGATAATTCTCGAAGACGTAGAGCGAATCGAACAATCGTGCCCCGCGGCCCATCTCGCTCCACCCCTGCACACGCATCAGCGGCGTATAGTCAAACTCCACGGCCTGGCCTTGCCGTTCTTGCACCCGCTTGAGGTAGGAGCGGACGGTCTCATCCGGCTTCACCTGCACCCTGACCGGCAGCGTGTTGATCAACGGCCCGACCATCCTTTCAATTCCCTTGAGCGGCGCGCTTCGCCCTGACACGGTCGCGCCGAACACCACGTCGCTTTGCCCGCTGTGCCGGCTCAGAACGAGCGCCCACGCCGCCTCGACGACGGTATTGACCGTCACTTGCAGCCCTCTTGCCATCTCCTCTAGCGCACGGGTCTCATCGAAATCGAGCGCGATGCCCTGCTCGCGGCTCTCTCCCTCTTGCTCCGGCTTGATGGCCGTATCCCAGACGAGCGGCGTCGGAGCGGTAATGCCTCGCAGCTCATCCCGCCAGAAGCTCTCGGCCGGTTTCACGTCTTGTTGCCTTAGCCATCTTATGTAATCGCGGTATGGCCGCGGCTGATCCAACGCCACTTCGCTACCCAGAGTGTACTGCTCGTAACAGGTGAACAACTCCTCGATAAGCACCTGTTGACACCAGCCATCCAGCAATAGGTGATGGCAAGTCCAAACCAGGTAATACGCCTGCTCCGCGCAACGCAGCAGCGCCACCCGCATCAGCGATGGCCGCCGAAAATCGAAGCCCTCCTGCCGATCATTGCGCAAGAAGGCTTCAAGCGCTTGCGACTGCTCGGCCGGTGGCATCCCTCGCCAGTCCTCCACCCTCCAGTCCAGAGCCACGGTTTCGTGCACGACCTGCAAGGGCTCATCGACCGCTTCCCACACGAAGGACGTGCGGAGTATCGCATGACGGTCGACCAGCGTCTGCCAGGCGCGCTTGAACGCTTCGAGGTCCAGCTTTCCTTGAAGGCGGCAGCTCATCTGCTCGACATAAGTTCCCGAGCCCGGCGCAAACAAGGAATGAAACAACATGCCCTGTTGAATGCCCGACAGCGAATAGATCGATTCGATCCGCTTGTTTGGCGACCCGTCGCCGAGTTGCACAACAACTCTGTCCAAGTCGTCTTGCGAGAAAGCCGCGTCGGGGAAATCCGACGGCGTATATCCGCCCGCCTCCGGCGATTGGCAATGCTGGATCAGCTCGCGCAGCGATTCGATGAAGCCGGCGGCCAGTTCTCTGATCGTCGCTTGATGGTGCTTGTGCTCGCTGTAGGTCCAATCCATTCGCATCTGCCCGTTGACGATCAGCCCGTTGATGTCGAGCAGGTAGGGCCGCTCTTCGGCCGCAAAACTGGCTGACCCGGCGCCCTCGGCGGCCGGCTTGAACAGCCTGGACTCTCGAAACAAGGGATCAAATTGCCCGAGATAGTTGAAGCTGATTTGCGCGCGGGGCTGGTCGCGCAGCTGTTGCTTGACGTCCTCGTCTACGCCGAGATAGCGCAGCACGCCATAACCGATGCCGCGCCCAGGCACGCGGCGCAACTGCTCTTTCACCTGCTTGAGGGCCTCGCCGGCGTCACCGCTCGCCAGGCGCAGGCCGACGGGGAATATAGATGTGAACCACCCCACTGTCCGCGACACGTCGATGTCATCGAAGAGGTCTTCCCGACCATGCCCTTCAAGGTCGATGAGCATCCACTCGTTGCCGCTCCAACGCTGGTAGGCCCGCCCCAGCGCCGTCAACAACACCTCATGAATCTGCGTGTGATAGACCGAAGGCACTTCCTGCATCAGCACCCGGGTCTCCTGCGCGGTGAGCCATACAGACAGGGTGCGGGCGGACCCCACGGTATTCTCCGCCTGCTCATCATCGACCGGCGTGGGCATCGAGGCGCGCTCCCATCCAGGGCTCAACCAATAGGGCGCTTGCTGTCTCAGCTCATCCTCGCGGCTGTACTGCTGCAACCTCTGCGCCCAGCTCCTTAAGGAACTGGTCTTAGCCGGCAGCTTGACGGCCCGCCCGGCCACCAGATCTTCATAAGCTTTCTCCACGTCTTCAAGCAGGATTCGCCAAGACACGCCGTCAACCGCCAGGTGATGAATGACCAGCAACAACCGCCTGCCGGTGACTCCCAGGTCATACTCGACGGCCCGCACGAGCGCCCCTTCACGCAAATTCAGGCTCGCCTGCGTCCGGGCGGCATCTTCCTGCATGCGCGTACGCTGCTCGGCGACCCCGAGCCGCGACAGGTCATGGCGCGAGAACCGTGCGGGCAGGGCGGCCTCGGCGTAGCATTGCAGCCATTGACCATGATCGCGCTCAAACCGGAGGCGAAACGCCTCGTGGTGCTGTAACACGGCTTCCACCGCCTGTTCGAGCAGGCCGCTTTCGACCCCCGGCTTTAGCTCCAGCATTGCAGACTGGTTGTAGTGATCCGGGCGCTGGAGATTCAAGTCGAAAAACAGGTACTCGATGGGCGTCAGCGCCACCGGGCCGGCTGGCACTTCCGCCTCTGCTGGCGGCCTGAGGCGAAGCTCTGCCACCTCGGCCAGTTCGGCGATGGTCTGATATTGAAAGAACTGTTTCGGGGTCAGGTGAACCCCTTCTTCTCGCGCGCGAGCGATGACCTGAATGCTGAGGATTGAGTCGCCGCCCAACTCAAAGAAATTGTCAGTGATGCCGACCTGCCCGAGCCCGAGCAGTTTGGCCCAGGCGTCACAAAGAACCTCTTCAACATGGTTACGCGGCCCGACGAAGCCGGCCCTCTGGAGTTCCGGCGTGGGCAATGCGCGCCGGTCGATCTTGCCACTGGTGGTCAGCGGCATATGCGGCAACTGCTGAAAGGCCGCAGGCAACATATAGGGCGGCAGCTTGCTTTGCAGGTATTTGCGCAGGTGGTCGGCGCTGAGCTTCTGCCCGGCGACGAAGTAGGCGACCAGACGAGGCTGGCCAACTTTGTCTTCGCGGCAGACGACGGCAACTTGCTGGATCTGCGGGTGCTGGATCAGCCCCGCTTCAATCTCGGCCAGCTCGATTCTGAACCCGCGCAGTTTGACCTGATTATCCACGCGGCCCAAGAACTCAATGTTGCCATCCGCTTTATACGAGGTCCGGTCTCCAGTCCGGTAAAGTCGCCCCCCCACCTCGCCGCTCAGGTGATCCGGCACGAACTTCTCGGCCGTCGTGTCAGATCGGTTGAGGTAGCCTCGTGCCAGCCCGGCGCCACCGATGCAGAGCTCGCCGATCACCCCGATGGGTGCGGGCTCTAGAAATTGGTCCAGGATGTGCGCCTGGACATTGGTCACCGGCCTGCCGATGGGCACGTTGTTGATGTCGAAGGTCAGGGCGCGGCTTGCCGTCACAGACCATTGCGTCACCGCAATCGTTGATTCCGTCGGCCCATAGCAGTTCGCCAGGCGGACGCCCTCGGCGACCGTCTCATGCCACTTAACCAGCGGCTCATATAAAGCGGCCTCCCCGCCGATCAGGCAGAGGCGTATGGCCGGTCCCGGCGCGACGCCGCTGGTGAAACTCTCTGCCCATGCGTGCCAGAAGCTTGTAGGCAGGTCGAGAATCGTTATTTCCCAACGTGCCACCTGACGCGCGAAATCAGACGGTGAGCCGAGCATGGAGTCCGTGCGTAAGACGAGCGTTGCCCCTGCCGCCAGCGTTGTATAAATCTCTTCTGCGCTGGTGTCGAAACTCGGCGATGCGAATTGAAGCAGCCGGTCGCTCTCCTTGAAGTCATACTCGCGCACCACCCAGGTTATGTAATTAGCCAGAGCCCGGTGTTGAACAAGCACGCCTTTAGGCACGCCCGTTGAGCCGGAGGTGTAGATGACGTACGCAGCGTTCTCCGGTAACACGCCGCTTTGCGGGTTATCTTCGCAGTTGCCGGAAATGGTCTCCCAATCCGCGTCGAGACAGATGACCTGTCGCTCCAGACCGGTCAAGTTGGACAGGAGTTTTTGCTGGGTGAGTAGGATGGGTGCCGCGGAGTCTTCGAGAGTATATAGCAAGCGGTCGCGCGGAAAACTCGGATCAAGGGGCACATAGGCCGCGCCGGCCTTGAGAGTTCCGAGAAAGCCTATGACCATATCGAGGCCGCGCTCGACGACGATTGCAACGCGAGATTCGAGATTAACTCCTAACCTCCGCAGGTGGTGGGCCAGCTGGTTGGCGCGAATATTTAGCTGTGCATAACTGAGGTGTTGCTCCTCAAAGACCACGCCCACGGCGTCTGGGCGCGTCAGCGCCTGCCGCTCAATCATCTCAACGATGCTCTGGCTGTGATCATCCTCCTGCTGCGTGCTGTTCCATTCCAGGAGTTGCTGCCTCTCGGCCTCGCTCAATAGCTTGAGATCACCCACTGTTATGCATCCGTCGGCAACCATCTGCTCCAGCAGCCGCACCAGATGTCCGGCCATGCGCTCCATCCTGCTGTCATCATATAGTTGCTGGGCATACTCCAGCTTTCCTCTGATCTCTCCGCCAGCTTCGACCATCCCCAGTTCCAGGTCGAATTTCACCGCCGCCTCTTCTATAGCAATATCTTCTACTCTGATGCCGGCCAGCCTGGCCTCCGCTTCCACCACTCTCCGGAAGGTAAACATGACCTGGAAGAGGGGCTCGTGGCTGAGGCTGCGTTCGGGCTGCAACTCTTCGACGAGGCGCTCGAAGGGCACCTCCTGATGGGCGTAGGCCGACAGCGCCGTCTCCCGCACTCGCCCCAGCAACTCCCGCACACTCAAGTCACCTGACATGTCGGTGCGCAACACCAGCGTGTTGATGAAGAGGCCGATCAGCTCTTCCGTCTCTTTGCGATTGCGACCGGCGATGGGCGTGCCGACGGCGATCTCACGCTGGCCGCTGTAGCGGCTCAAGACCACCTTGAAGGCGGCCAGCAAAGTCATAAACATCGTCACGCCTTGCTGCCGGCTCAGCCGCCGCAACCCTTGCGTCAGCTCCGCACTCAGGCGCAAGCCGACGCTGCCGCCGCGGTGACTGGCCACCGCCGGCCGCACCCGATCCGTCGGCAGCTCCAGCACCGCCGCCTCAGCCAGTTGCTCGCGCCAGTAGGAGAGTTGCTCGTCAAGTACCGCGCCTTGCAAGTACTGCCGCTGCCACACCGCGTAATCGGCATACTGTATCCGCAGCTCCTCTAAAGCCGACGGCCGCCCCTGGCTATAAGCCTCGTAGAGCCGGCTGAACTCACTCACCAGCACCCCCGTTGACCAGCCGTCGCTGGCGATGTGATGCATCACCACCACCAGCACATGTTCGTCCCTCTGCAACCGCAGCAGCGCCGCCCGCAGCACCGGCCCGCCTCGCAGATCAAACCCCCGCCCGCTCTCCTGCCGCACCACCTCGCCGGCCACTTCTTCCTTGCTCGCCGCCGGCAACTGGCTGAGTTCCCACAGCCGCAGCCGCACCCGAGCTTCGGCCTCGATCACCTGCACGCCTTGTTGCTGCCGCAGCTCGAAGCGCGTCCGTAGCACCTCGTGCCGCCGCACGATCTCTCCCAGGCTCTGCTCCAAAGCCGCGAGCTGAAGCTCGCCGCTCAGCCGCACCGCCATCGGGATGTTGTAAGCGGCGCTCTCCGGCTCCAGTTGATGGATGAACCACAGCCGCTGCTGCGCGAACGACAGCGGCAACTCGCTC
>DATENM010000112.1 GCA_035275065.1 Blastocatellia bacterium | reverse complement strand
CAGCGATACGTCTGATATCTTCACGTTTTTGGCGGAGTATATCTTTAGTAACCATTAGCTTCACCTCTAGTTTCCATAGTATCGCTTAATGTGGTTATGTCCTCAAGCCCCGGCGAATCTGCTACACACGTCTAACGCTCGACATTACCGGGCCGCCGAGCGGCCTCACGAGGAGTCACGTGAATGGCGCGGCGGCGGCTCCGGTGCATGTCGTTGTTAGACAGCTTTGGACGTGTACTAGCTCACCCTATGGCACATGAACTACTGATTCAAACTTAGCCAAATGAACTCAAACACGCCGAAGTATGGTCCAAAGCTCTGCGAACCAAATACGGTCAATAGAGCGTCTTGCGGGTCAAGATTCTGCAAGTATCTCATTCTGTCTTTGGCCAAACACCAAACTATGACTCCAACAGGCTCATTGGTGACATCATTTATTACCTCTATCTCAAAATGCCCTAAGGTAATATCGGTTTGATCTCTGTCTAGCCTCTGTATATCCATCGCTGGATGTACTGATGGAAATTGTACAGATATACCGATTCTTCCGGGGTGCGTACCGTACAAATCCTCGGGCCTCACTTTGGAACCGACTTTAAACCTGCTTGCTCTGTGGCATCTACATTGACAGCCGACATCATTACCACTAGATCGGCTTTTGCAGCGGTCATGTTCGGCGAAGAGACAGGGTTCGGTTAGCTGATTCGGATTAGTTCCATCATTTAGTATATCTCGTATTACCAGGCTCATGGCTTATCTCCCTTCATCTAAACCATTCAATCCGCGATTCTAGCTCATTAGGAGGCACAGCGTCATTACAGGCTCCTTGGGATAGTCAGCTTTAGCCAATCATACTCTGGCGGAAGCTGTCTAACGCCTGCGTTCAGCGGGGGCCGCGTACGGCCTCACCAGCATCCACGTGAGCTGTGCTTCGCGGCCTCCGCTGCAACGCCTTGTTAGGTGCCAATCCGAGAAATGTCAAATACTTCGCAGGCAATCTGTGCGGATCGAGCAACGTAA
>DATENM010000111.1 GCA_035275065.1 Blastocatellia bacterium | reverse complement strand
CAGCGATACGTCTGATATCTTCACGTTTTTGGCGGAGTATATCTTTAGTAACCATTAGCTTCACCTCTAGTTTCCATAGTATCGCTTAATGTGGTTATGTCCTCAAGCCCCGGCGAATCTGCTACACACGTCTAACGCTCGCGTTCAGCGGGGCCGCGAACGGCCTCACCACTAACCACGAGAATTGCGCTTCGCGGCCTCCGCTGCAACGCCTTGTTAGCTGGCCAGATGCGAGCAACTCTACGGATAATATGTCTGTGCGTTCTGCCATTTTGTTTCTATCTCTGACGCAATAGCTTCCTTGCCATCAACGAATTCAATGACATTGAATGCCTTCTTGCCCGCATCTTTAAGTGAGGATCCAACAAGCCAGCATCGTTCGTTAAAGGAAATGTATCTATCATGTAGCTTGGGATGCTGCCTAACTTCAATAGCATACCCTTCGCTTGCAAATTGCTTGAGTGCGCGATCAAAGCCGTTCTCGACCGACTGTGGCTTCTGACCTGTGAGCAATCGAATGGGGTATATTACGTCGCGCAGACAGTCCAGTGTGCCTAGACCCACGTAGGCATCGACTATAGTGATAGAAGTTTCAGCAGCCGCGAGAAATTCCCGCACTTGTGATTTCGCGGAGAAAGGGCGATCTTCAGGAACGGCTATTTCTTCCGGTAAACCAGGTTCATCCAACCCTTTCTCTAACTTCTCTAAGCGCGCCACCATTCCAAGGTGTTAAGCCCGACGTTCCCAATCTGTACTTGTCACAAAATCTCTTGCTCGGTTTACTAAGCTAGGAACAAGTGCAATAAGAAGCTGTCGGTTGTTTCCATGCTCAATCTTGGTGATCAGTTTGATGGCGAGCCGATGATATACGAGCTTATCTCGGTCGGGGTCAACCTCAGGATCTACGCCGAATGCTGCACACATCTCGCGTAACTCTTCATCTGAACAATACTCACTCATGCCATCCTTGAGTATCAGAATCAATGTTGGATCCATAGATGCTTCTCCTATTCCGGCCAGCTAACGCACACACATCACCGGGCGCGGGCGACGGCACTACGATCAATCACGTACACCCCGCTGCCCGCGCTCCGGTGCATGTCGTTGTTAGGTCGCTGCTTGGCCATCACCCAACTCTCATTTGATAAGCCCAGTGACTCG
>DATENM010000110.1 GCA_035275065.1 Blastocatellia bacterium | reverse complement strand
GGGGCCGTATCATCTGCTGGACCAGTATCAGCGGGGAGCGATAGCCGAGTTGCTGGGGTTTGTGTGGATGCCGTTGATGCTGGGTGCGGGCGAAGGGTTGATGGAGAAGGGCGGCGAAGGCGGTTGTCGGGCGAGGTGGGGGGAGCGCTTGAAGTGGGTGGTAGTGCTGGGGGTGAGCTACGGGGGGTTCATCTGGAGCCATCCGCCGACGGCGTATCAGTACAGTCTGGGGTTTGGGGTGGCGATGATGGTGCTGGGGATGGTGCGGCGGGAGTGGCGCGGGCTGCTGCGGGTGGGAGTGGGATTGGGGCTGGGGGTGGCGCTGGCGGCGGCTTACATCCTTCCCGCCGTCTTCGAACAGAACCTGATTCACAAAGATTACATCCTCACTTCATGGCCCTATCACAACACCTACGTCTTCGTGCATGACATCTTCAACGCCGCGAACTTTGTTGAATTTTACAGACGCATAAACTGGCTCTGGGTGCTGGGGCTGGCGTTCACGATTGTCTGCGGCGCGGCGTTGTTGCTGGCCGACAAAGGTCGAGGGGCGCTGTCGGCTGACGGCTCGACAAAAGGCATTCGCCGCTTGTTCGCCTACTTCGAGCGTGACGGTTTATTGAGCGCCGCGCTCAAGCAGCGTGTGGTGATGTGGACGGCGCTCGGCCTGTTCGTCAGTCTGATGATGCATAAAATCTCCCGGCCACTCGGCCAGCACATCCCGAAGATCGAGATTGGCATTTTTACCTGGCGAATGCTGGCGATGACGACTCTGGTGACGGCGCTGCTCGCCGGTGCCTGCTGGCAGACCGCAAGCCAGGCGCTCGGTCAGCAACGGAGAAGCGTCAGCACAGTCCTGGCCACATTGAGCATGATCATTTTGATTGGCGGAGCCGCCTTCAGCCTCTTGTCAGTTTGCCTGCCAGTGGCCAGGGCCGAAGTCTTCGTGCCGGAGGCGGAGCACATGAACCCTGCGACCTTGCCTGCGACCGCACCTGACCCGTATGAGTTACCCGACGATGCGCCGCCCGCCGAGCTTGCCGAAGATAACGGTGAAGTCTTCGTCGAAAAATGGGAGCCGCAGCACCGCGTAGTGCGCGCCGAATTGACCGAAGCAGATCAGCTATGGATACGCACTTTCAACTTTCCCGGCTGGACGGCGACCGTTGACGGTAAGCCGGCAGAAATCATCACCGGCGAAGAGTTCGGCGACATTGAGATCAACCTCGCCGCCGGCCACCACGAAGTGCGCCTCGACTTTCTTGATACACCGATTCGTCGCCGGGCCGAGCGTGTGACGCTGATTACATTTGCGATGATCGTCTTGATGATGGCCGCATCGTGGTTGCTTAGACTGAAGCGGTCGGTCGCGCCGCAATAAGAAACGAATGGTTGAAACGCCTGCTCCTAACGAATCAACAAGCCCGGCACGCACCCGCCGGCGGCGCGGCTGGCTGCTCATCTATTGCGTCATTCTGTCGGCGCTGGCTGCAATCCCTTACTTCTTCATCGCCAACCCGCTACCCGGGCAGTCGCGCTGGTCGCTGCGCATGCCGTCAACCCATGATATGCGCGGGCATTACAACCAGATGCGGTCGTTTTACGGAGGACTGGCGAGCGGCGAAATCTATCCGCGATGGGAGGCCGAGACGAATCGCGGCTTTGGCGCGGCGACGCCGAGCTTCTACCCGCCGGGCGTCTACTACCTGACGGCGGCCTGCTTCGCCTTGACGCGGGACTGGACGGCG
>DATENM010000109.1 GCA_035275065.1 Blastocatellia bacterium | reverse complement strand
GGCCGGGGTGACGGTGTGGGAGACGGTGCCGTCGCTGCTGGAGGCGATGCTGGGGGAGGTCGGCGACAGGCAGGCCGGTGTAGCGAGTCTGCGCTGGGTGCTGGTGACGGGCGAAGCCTGCGCGGTGGGGCTGTGGCGGCGCTTTCAGGCGGCAGCGCCAGGGGTGGGGATGATGAATGCCTACGGGCCGACCGAGTGCTCCGACGACGTGACGCACTATGTCAGCCTTGGTGGGAGAGTGGCGGAGGAGGGACGAGGGGTGCCGATCGGGCGGCCGCTGCCGAACACGCGGGCCTATGTGGTGGATGCGGCCGGCGAGGCGGTGCCGGTGGGGGTGAGCGGCGAGCTGGTGATCGGCGGGGTGGGAGTGGGGCGCGGCTACTGGCGGCGAGCGGGGCAGACGGCGGCGCGGTTCGTGGCCGATGAGCAGAGCGGGGAGAGAGGCGAGCGGCTGTATCGGACGGGAGATGTGGCGAGGTGGAGTCGAGATGGGGAGTTGGAGTATTTGGGGCGGCTCGATGATCAGGTGAAGGTGCGGGGCTATCGGGTGGAGCTCGGAGAGATCGAGGCGCGGCTGGCCGAGTGCGAAGGAGTCGGCGAAGCCGCCGTCGTCTTGCGCGAAGAAACCACCGGCGATAAGCGCCTGGTCGCCTACTTCACCCAAGCCAACCACCCGGAGGTCGCCGCCGAGGCCTTGCGCCAACAGCTCTCGGCGAGGCTGCCGGAGTATATGCTGCCGGCGGCCTACGTGCGGCTGGCGCAGATGCCTTTGACCCCCAACGGCAAGCTCGACCGCAAGGCGCTGCCCGCACCGGAGGGCGATAGCTATGCGACCGGCGAGTACGAGGAGCCGCAGGGGGAGATCGAACAGCGGCTGGCGGCGATCTGGAGCGAGGTGCTGAAGGTGGAGCGGGTCGGTCGCCACGACAACTTCTTCGAGCTGGGAGGCAACTCGCTGCTGGTGGTGCGTGTCATCGCGCGGCTGCGGCGGGCGGGGTTGCAGGCGGATCCGCATACGCTTTTCACGATGCCAGTGTTGGCCGAACTGGCGGCTGCTATCAACCAGCCGATTAGTGTAGTTGAAGTTCCGCCCAGTCTGATTCCAGAGGCTAGCAAACCAGAGGAAAGTCCAAACACGGTTGAGATTCGCATATGAGATTTGATGAGCTACTTGTCTATCTTGAACGGGAGAACATTGGGCTTCGCCGCAATGGCTCTGACTTGGTGGTTATCGGCGAGACGCAAACACTAACCTCGTCCCTTGTCAGCGAACTGCGGGCGCACAAGGCTGGGTTGCTCGCCCTTATCGGGGAGCGCCGTGATACCTGGTGGGGCCGTCCAGTCTCCATTACGCCAGAGATGTTGCCGCTAGTGGAGCTGACCGAAGAGGAGATCGCGCGAGTGGTGGCGACCGTCGAAGGCGGGGCCGGAAACCTGCAAGACATCTACCCGCTGGCACCGCTGCAAGAGGGGATACTCTTCCACCACCTGATGGGCGGCGAGGGCGATCCGTACCTGCTGGGCAGCCTCTACAGCTTCGAGAGTCGGCAGCGCCTGGAGAGCTATCTGGCGGCGCTGCAAGCGGTGATCGGGCGGCACGACATCCTGCGGACGGCGGTGGTGTGGGAAGGGCTGCGAGAGCCGGTGCAGGTGGTCTGGCGGCAGGCGCGGCTGGTGGTCGAGGAAGTGGAGGTGGGGAGAGAAGGAGGGGAGGCGGCGGCGGCGGAGTTGTACGAGCGCTACAATCCGCGGCGGTATCGGCTGGAGGTGTGGCGGGCGCCGCTGCTGCGGATGGCGGTGGCGGAGGACAAGGCGGCGGGGCGATGGCTGCTGATGCAGT